>NZ_JBIKBQ010000111.1:0-13793 GCF_058122085.1 Luteolibacter sp.
AAGTGAAAGCCTATCTCGCCCGGAAGAATGAGGAATCCAATTCGATCAACTGGCAGTTCACCAACGAAAAAGCCCGCATCAAACTCAAATCACTCTATCCAACAATTTGAATTTTACGCGACACTAGTTTACAACATGACCTCCCACAAGGAGGACACTCATGATTTGCTCCAGGACATTTTCGCCCGCTCCTATCAATCGCTCGGCAAGTTCAAGGGCAACTCGGCGTTCTACACCTGGATCTATCAGATAGCGGTCAACCAGACGCTCAATTTCCTGAAGAAGCGCAAGCGCCGCACAGGACTGAGCCTGAACGACATGGATTCATCCGTGCAGCAGGATCCGGCGCTCATCGACACCACCCACGAGGCGAACCCCGAGCGGCAGACCAACCTCAACGAGCTACAGATAAAATTGAACGAAGCGATGAAGAAGTTGTCTGACCCCCACAGAATAGTGGTCACGATGTTTGACATCCAAGGCATGTCCCACGGGGAAATCGCCAAGGTGCTCAAGACTTCCGAAGGCACCATTCGCTCACGACTCCATTATGCGCATCTCCAACTCCAGTCAGCCTTGCAAGACAGTTGGGAAGAAAGATTTTAAAATTCTTCTTGCGCATCCGGGGATTATTTTATAAATCCTAATTATCAACCGCAGTGAAACCAACGATCGAACAAATTGGAGACCTACTAGCCCTCAAGCGCGATGAGCGTCCTGAAGAGGGTTACTGGCAGGATTTCCTCTGCGAATTTCACCAAAACCAGCGCGAGCAGGCCGTGAGAAACTCGGGATTTTCAAATTTCTTCGGTGACGTGTCCGCTTGGTTTTCCGATCTGAGTCCTTCCAAATGGGCTTACGGCGCGGGCGTGGCCTACGCCGCCCTGACAATCGCTTTTTTCCTGACGCCGCGTGATGTGGAGAAGGAAAACACTCCGGCTTCCCCGGTGAATTACCAGGTCGTTCCGGCACCTGCGCCGCCCGGGCTTGAGCAACTCAAGCAGTTGGACCTGAGTCCCACGACTCAAGGCGACGTCGGCGAGCAAGTATTCTAATTCCAGCAACCCCGAAATGGTGGATCTGGAATGCCCGCGCCGACGGTGGTCGGCACGAATGTTTTTTGTGGCGAGCGCCTGCGTGTCGGCGGGCTTTGCCCAACCTGTCGCCGTTTCCCCGCGCTGGCAGGTGAATTTCCCGCCCGCGGCGAATGGTCGGCCCGGTGAATCCACGGCCGTCCCGGTCAACGGAGCTTCGATGCTGGTCGCAATCGTCGCGGCGGGAGCGAATCCGGTGAACCCGGCACTGCAGTTTGGGAGCCGCTCGATCCCGGTCAAAATGATCGGCCACGATGCGGTCTCGCGGCTGGGATTCATCAAGGTGGAAGGAAGCGTGGTGCCGAAATCAATGGAATGGGCGGCGGACGCCGGCGCGAGTGCGAGCGCCACCCTGCAAGCCATGGAACCTGCGGGATTGGTCAAATGCCGCGCGACTGGCTGGGTGAAACAGGTGGGAGGAAAAATTTTGCCACTCGCCTTGCTGCGGGTGAATTTCAGCCATTCGGTCCCGCCGCCGGGAACCCCGCTGCTGGACGACGCCGGCCGGGTGGTCGCCATTGTTTTTCAAAGCTCGGGCGGTGGCAATGTCGGCTATGCCCTGCCCGCTGAGGCGGTGCACCGGGTGCTCCGGGACATTTCCTCCGGAGGCCAGCTTTCCCGTGGTTGGCTCGGGCTCGCGCTGCGCGCCGAATCCCAAATCCCCCGAATCAGCCGGGTGCTGCCGGATTCTCCCGCCGCCGCCGCGGGCGTCCAGCCGAACGACGTGCTTCTCAGCATCGGCTCCAGGCAGATCGCGGATTACGCCGATGCCGCGAATGCCTTCTTTTACCTTATCCCGGGCCAGCCGGTAAGGGTGAAGCTGCTGCGGGGAGTGGAACAGTTGGAAGTCACCCTGACGCCGACAATGTCGAAAGGATAATCTCGATCAACGGGGCTTCGAGCCTGTGGCGGGAGCTGCGGATAGCGAGAGCATGAACGACCAGTGATAGGTCTTGCCCGGCTGGATCAAATATTGCGGTAAGGCGAGCGCGCTCCAGGAATTCGTGCCGCCCAGGCCGGACTGGCGGTGGTCGAGATTGAGGGTGGAAAAGTCCCGCGGGGGAATTTCACTGAAGTGCATGGCGAGCTGGATATCGGTGGCGGCGCATGGGTAACACGCCATTTCCAACAAGGATTCCCCGGTGGCATCCAGCCGCAGGCTGCTGCCATTCAAAGGGTTGGAAATGGTCGCCCAGCGGATGCCGGTGCGGTTGCCGGATTCCTGCGGATCAATGTAGTGGTGGAATAAATTGGGGACCAGCCCTTCGTGAATGGTGGTCCAGGAGCCGGATTTGCGGTCGGTGTAGTTTTCTTGCGGGCCGTTGCCATACCATTTCCAGAGCGGTTTTTTGTTAGGTGTTTCGCACTGGTAGCCGATCCGTGGAATCGTCGGAAGCCCCTTGCCGGGACGGAAATCCGTTTCAATTCCGATTTGGCCGTTGCCGGTGAAGCGATAGCGGATGGTGGCATGACTCTGGTTAGCCGGAATGTTGAGCTCGGCGGTGACGACCACGTCGTTTCCGTCCTGAGCAGCAGTCGTGCTGCCGGCGGTGGCCCGGGCTCCGGCGTATTGCCAGACCTTGAGGTTGTGCTGAAGCTTCGCGCCCTCGTCGTTGTTGGTGGTGGGGCGCCAGAAATTCAGGCGCAGCGGCGTGTGCAGCCATTCCTGATCGTTGGCCTTGACCGACGTCAGATAGCCCGTGGATCTATCGACCGTCGCGGTAACATCCTTCGCCTTGAGCGTGATCAAATTCCCGCTTTCGGAAAAACTCGCAGGCGAATCGGCGGCGGTTGGCGAGGCAGGAACACCCTTGCCCCACGGCAACGGTATCTCATCCCAAGCGACCGGCATGCCCACCGGATGCCAAGCGGTGGCTTCAGTCAGATCGTAGCGGACCCGCAAGAAATACTCGCTCGTCGGCACCGGGGTGTGACCCGTGGCGACCGCGATCACCACGGCCTGTCGGGCGGAGATCTCGGGAAGAGCCAGTTTGCCCTCGGCCACGGCGACTCCGTCCCGCATCAGTTTCCACGAGCCGGCGATTGGATTCCGGACATGCGGAACATGTCCTGATCCTCCAGGTAAGAGCCGTCGGAATATTGATAAACCTCGGCCGCCAGCAGATTCTAGCCGGGCTGGAGATACGAGGTGATGTCGAACTCGGCGGGCGTCCGTGAATCCTGCGAGTAGCCGACTTTTTTGCCGTTGATCCAGAGATAAAACGCCGAGTCCACCGCACCGAAAACGATGCTCGTGCGGCGGCCTTTCCAGGTTTGCGGCACAATGAACTTGTGGCGATAGGATCCCATCTGGTTGCGGTTCTCGATCGGGAAATTCGTGAAGTGCTGTGGCGGCTCGCCCATCACCGTCGGCGGATTCCTGGCGAACGGATAGGTGATGTTGGTATAGAGCGGTGCGCCGTATCCGTGCATCTGCCAGTTGGACGGCACCGGGATTTCCTTCCATGCCGAGTCGTCGAATGCCGACGCTTCGAAGCCGGCGGGTTTTCCCGACGGGTTGCCGGTGTGGTGGAATTTCCAATTTCCATTCAGCAACTGGCACCAAGGAGACTCCAGCCGGCCCTTCGTTCCGGCTTCATCCTTCGTGGGAAACGGCATCGAAGTCGCTCGCGGTGCTTCCTTGTTGATGCGGAAAACCGCGGGATTCTCCCAATCGGGCGTCTGGGATAGCGCCGATGAGGCGAAGACGAGAGCGAGTAGTTGGATTTTTATGACGGGTTATTTGATATTGATCGATGCCCGGCGCAAGCGGTCCATGATCGCCACGCCAAGTCCGGTTTCACTAACCGGCTCAGCGATGATCGCGTCCAGCCCGGCTTCGTCGAGCTGGCGCATCACAAAAAACAGGCGGATCGCCGCCTCCGCGAGCTTGCCGCTGCCGGGGCTGAGCGACTCGATGACGTCCCAATCGTGGAGCGTGACATACGGGCTGTCGTCCTCGCCGGTGTAGCTCAGCAGGCCGTATTTCTTGCCTTCCTCGGGCACGAAATCTGCCGGCTTTTCCAATAAAATCAGCGGCGTGAGCGGCGCGTAATGGCTGTCGAGCTGACCGGGTGCCTGCGGCGCATCCGATTTGATTTCACGGACTTTCTCCACTCGGCCGAATTCCTGAAGCTGCTCCTTGGTGATCGGCCCGGCACGGTGCAGCCGGAAAACCGGCTTCTTTCCTTCGCGCGGCTCGATCGAAATAATCGTGCTCTCCACCCCTTCCGCGCAGGCCCCGGCATCGACAATGAGCGGGATGCGGCCGCCGAGCTCCTTCATCACCGCGGAGGCGGAAGTCGGAGAAATCCGGCCGAAACGGTTCGCGCTCGGAGCCGCGATCGGGCGGCCGAGCTCCTTGCAGACCGCCCGGAAAACCGGATGCGCGCTCTGGCGGACCGCCACCGTCGGAAGCCCGCTCGTCACCAAATCCGGCACGTCCGGGTGCTTTGGTAAAATCAACGTGAGCGGCCCGGGCCAGAACGCTGCCGTCAGCTTGTTCACCGTTTCCGCGATCTCCTCAGGCACGATCGCCACGTTTTTCAAATCCCCGCGCGAGGCGATGTGGACGATGAGCGGGTCGAACGAAGGCCGCTCCTTCGCCGCGAAAACCTTGGCAACCGCTTCGGGATTAAACGCGTCCGCCGCCAAGCCATAGACGGTTTCAGTGGGAAGGGCGACGATTTCACCGGCTCGCAGCAAAGCGCAGGCCTCGGTGACGGCGTCCTTCATTTCATCATCGGCAACTTGGAGAATTCGGGTCTCGGGCACGCGCGCGTTTTGCCAGACCATCCCTCGTCTGGCGAATCTTGATTTACCGAAATGACGCGCGGCCGGTTTTTACGGTTTATCCCCGCGCCTCCGTCGGACTAGGGTGGGCGCATGAACGAATCGCAACCCCCGCCGAAGAGCATTGTTCTGATCGGCTTCATGGGCAGTGGGAAATCGACGGTGGGGCGCGAGCTGCAGCATCGGCTCGGATATCCGCTAGTGGATATGGATCACGTGATCGAGCAGCGGGCGCGCAAGTCGATCGCGGCGATTTTCGCTGACGAGGGCGAGGAGGCGTTCCGGGACATGGAGACGGCTTTGCTGGAAGAGCTCGACGACCCTGCCGCGCCGCGGCGGATTATTTCGACGGGCGGCGGCGTGATCGGGCGCGAGCGGAACCGGGCTTTGCTGCGGCATCTGGGTTACGTCGTGTGGCTGCACGCGCCGCTGGCGGTGATCCTCGACCGGACCGGGAGAAACCGCGACAGGCCGCTGCTGCATACGGACGATCCGGTGGCGCGGGTGGAGGCGCTGATGGCGGTTAGGAAGCCGCTTTATGCGGAGGCCGCCCACTTGCACGTGGATACTTCCGGCCTGGATTGCGGCGAGCTGGCGACGGGGATTCTGGAAAGCGCGCGTTACTTTTTCACCGGCCACCTGTGAGTGAGATGGTAGGGCAGGTGAAAGCGTGGGCGGCGGAGCTGGGATTCGATGACTGCCGGATCGCGGTGGCGAAGGAGGCGAGCCACGCGGATTTGTTCCGCGAGTGGATCGGGGAGGGCAAGCACGGTGAAATGGCGTGGCTGGAGCGCACACCGGAGCGGCGCTGCGATCCGCGCGAGGTCTTGCCAGGGTGCCGGTCGATCATCTGCCTGGCGCTGAATTACTATCCGGGGAGCAGTCCGTTTCCCAAGGGACATGACGGCGGCTACCGGATCGCGCGCTATGCGTGGAACGAGGACTATCATGATCTGATCGAGAAGCGGCTGCGGGAGTTCGACGGGAAATTGCAGGCGCTCGGCGGCACCCAGCGCTTCTACGTGGATACCGGCCCGGTGCTGGAGCGCGACTTCGCGAGCGACGCGGGCCTTGGCTGGAACGGGAAATCCACGGTGCAGATCCACCGCCACATGGGCGCGTGGTTTTTCCTGGCGGAATTGCTGACCACGCTCGACCTGGCGCCCGACGCGCCGTTCGGCGACCACTGCGGGAAATGCACCGCCTGCGTCACGGCGTGCCCGACGCAGGCGATCACCGCGCCGCGGCGGGTGGACGCGCGGCGTTGCGTCTCATATCTAACGATCGAGCACAAGGGGCCGATTCCCGAGGAGTTCCGCGTCGCGATGGGCGACCGGATTTACGGCTGCGACGATTGCCTGGACGCGTGCCCGTGGAACCGCTTCGCCGTGGAGTCGCGGGAAATGACCTTCCACGCGCGGGCGACGGTTTTCGAAAAGCGGCTGCGGGATTTCCTCGCGCTCGATGATGACGGCTTCCGCGCGCTGTTCGCCAAGTCGCCGATCAAGCGGATCAAGCGGCCGCGATTTCTGAGAAACGTCTGCGTGGCGTTAGGAAACACCGGGACGCGTGAGGACCTGCCCGCTCTGGAACTCGCCGCCGCCGATCCCGACCCGCTGGTTTCCGAACATGCGCGATGGGCGATCGGTCAGATCTCGGGTCGGTGATGGGTTCGCGAGTGGCTACTCCGCGGGCTCGCCTTCAGGCACCTTCTTGAATTTCGCCCGCGCGATTTCGATGACCATCGGCAGCACGGAGATTCCGATGATGCCTAACACGACGAGTTCGAAGTTCGCCTTGACGATGGGAATATTCCCAAAGAACCAGCCGCAGGGCAGGATGAGTCCCACCCACAATACCGCGCCGGTCACGTTGAAGAACATGAAGCGGCGGTAGTTCATTTCCCCGGAGCCGGCGACGAACGGGGCGAAGGTCCGGACGATCGGCACGAAGCGGGCGATGATGATGGTCTTGCCGCCGTAGCGGACGAAAAACTCGTTGGTTTTTGCGATGTGGCTGGGTTTTACGACCTTGGGAAACGTCCGCATCATCCAGCCGCCGAATTTCCGACCAATCCAGTAGTTGACCGTGTCGCCAAGGATGGCGGCGACGAGAAGGATGATGGCGGCCACCCAGATGTTGAGGTTGGAGGTGGGGTCCGCGGCGATCGCGCCGATGGCGAAGAGCAGTGAGTCGCCGGGCAGGAAGGGGGTGATGACCAGGCCGGTCTCACAGAAAACAATCAGGAACAACAGCCCGTAAACGAGTGGCCCTTGGGCGCTGATGAAGTCGCGGAGGTGATCGGGGAGGTGCAGGAAGAGGTCGAGGATGTCTTTCATGGTGTCAGCTGTGCTCAGGGCGCTTGTCGCGGGTGAGGAGGTCCTGCATCGCGAGTGGGGCGGACTTGCCTTCGTAAAGAATGCTATAAACCGAGTCGATGATCGGCGTGCGGACGCCGACGCGGCGCGCGGCCTCGTGGATCGAGAGCGTGTTAGGCACGCCTTCCGCGACCATGCCGAGCGCGGCGACGGCTTCCTCCAGGGTCTTGCCGCCACCGAGGGCGAGGCCGACGCGGTGGTTGCGCGAGTGCTCGGAGAAGCAGGTGACGATGAGATCGCCGACGCCGGAGAGCCCGGCAAAGGTTTCCAGCCGGCCGCCCAGCGCGGTGCCGAGGCGGGTCATTTCCGCCAGCGCGCGGGTGACGAGCGCGGCGACCGCGTTGTCGCCCAGACCGAGGCCGTGGGCCATGCCGGCGGCGATGGCGTAAACGTTCTTCACCGCGCCGCCGAACTCGATGCCGGCGAGATCGTCGGTGGTGTAGGAGCGGAAATGGGGCAGGGTGAAAAGGTCCTGCAGCCGGACGGCGAGGTCGTGGTCCGCGGAGCCGATGACCGCGCAGGTGGCCATGCCGGTGGCGATTTCCTCGGCGTGGTTAGGGCCTGACAGCACGGCGATCGGATTGGCCGGGAAGACCTCGCGCAGGATCTGGCTCATGCGATCGCCGGTGTGTTTCTCGATGCCCTTCGCGCAGGAAAGAAGGATGGTTTGCTCGGGCAGTCCGGCGGCGGCGAGCTTGCGGGCGGTCTCGCGGGTGGCGGAGGTGGGGACCGCGAAAATGACCAGCGGGTGGGCCAGCGCGTCCGTCAGGTCGCAGGAGGCGCGGACGTTCTCGTCGAGCGGGACGTCGCTCAGGTAGTGCGGGTTCCGGTGCTCGCGGTTGATGGTTTCCGCCGTTTCGCAATCGCGGCCGATGAGAAGGATGGATTCGAGTTTCGGAGCCAGTAGCTTTGCCATCGCGGTGCCGAAGGAGCCGGAACCCACGATGGCTGTGGAGGTGAATTTCGTCTCAAACATCGCCGGATTTGGGTTTGCGGGTGAAGCGGTGCTCGGTGCCTGCGAGCAGCCGCTGGATATTGGTCCGGTGTTTCCAGATGGCGAGGACGGCGATGATGATTGAGAAAGCGAACAGCGGCTTGTTCCAGGTGCCGTCTTGGATTTTCCCGTGAAACCACGAGCCCCAGAGCGTCAGCAGTGGCAGCGCCGCCGCCGCGATGATGCTGGCGAGTGAAACGTAGCGGCTGACGATGAATGCCAAGCCCCAGACCGCCGCCAAAATCACGATGGCGGCGGGCATCAGTGCGATCAAAACGCCGGCCGAAGTGGCGATTCCTTTTCCACCCTTGAAGCCAACCCATGGCGAGTAGTTGTGCCCGAGGATGGCGCACAGGCCGGTGAGCACTTGGAAAACCTGGGCCGTGAGCATCGGGAACTTCCCCGCGTAAGGCAGCAGCCCGCTGAGCGTCATCGGATTTTGGATCCCTTCGAAACGAATCAGGGAAATCGCGATCACGGTGGGCACCAATCCCTTGAGCGCGTCCAGCAGCAGGCAGGTGACGCCGTATTTCTTGCCGACGATCCGCAGCACGTTGGTCGCGCCGATGTTGCCCGAGCCGTGCTCGCGGATGTTGATGCCCTTGATCCGGGAAATGATCAGGCCGAAAGGAATCGAGCCGAGCAGGAAGGCGACAAGCGGGCAGAGCCAGAGTTGCATGCGGCGGCGGTTAGGGGCACGTCACTCGGCGGTGGCGGAGGTGATGGTCACGGCCTCCACCGGCACATCGCCGCCGAGGCGCGCGTCGGCCCGGGTCTTGACGGCCTTGATCTTGTCCACCACGTCCATGCCTTCGACGACTTTGCCGAACACGGCGTAGCCGCCGTTGCTCGGGTAGTTGAGCATGGCGTTGTCCACCACGTTGATGAAGAACTGGGCGGTCGCGCTGTTCGGGTCGCTGGTGCGGGCCATGGCGATGGTGCCGCGGTCGTTCTTGAGGCCGTTCTGGCCTTCGTTGACGATGCCCTTGCCGGTTTCCTGCTCGACGAGGTTCTCGCCGTCCAGTTTGAAGCCGCCGCCCTGGATCATGAAGCCGTCGATGACGCGGTGGAAGACCGTGCCGTCGTAGTGCTTCTTGTTCACGTAGCCGAGAAAATTGGCGACCGTGACGGGGGCTTTTTCCGCGTTCAGCTCGAGAACGATATCGCCCTTGCTGGTTTTCAGGCGGACTTTCGCGGCCTTGGCGGTGACGGGTGCTGCGGGTTTCTCCGCTTCCTTGGCAGGTTGGCAAGAGGGAAGCATTGTAAGCAGAACGAGGGAAATGAGGGCGAGTCGGCGTTTCATCGGGGGTTTCCTAGAAGAATCCCCGGCGGAGTGCAAGCGCTGTTGAGCCGCCCGTTTGAATCCCTTCGGGCCTTAACAACCGTCTTCCATCCGCACCGATATCCAACTCGCGCTCCGCCTGCGGATCGACGAGCGGGAACCCACGTTCGGATTTCCGGGATACAAGCCCCGCTCCTCGGAATCGGACTCAGCACCCTCCGCAGTTGGGAGCAGAAGAAGCGCGAGCCTTCCGGGGCGGCCCGCATGCTCATCGCCATCGCACTCAAACATCCCGAAGTGCTGCAAGAGGTCATAGCTTGATACCGATTCATGTCGAAATGCGACACCTGACTCTAAACACGCCGGTTGTTTTGTCGGAAGCCGTCATCGGCAAAGAGGGCTGAATCCAGTATTGCCAATCTGCAAATTCGGTAATACTTTTCAATCATGACAACGATTTCGCTGAAGATTCCCGATGAGCTGGTTGCCCGGATGGATGCAGTGGCGCGCGCCAAACGAACCAACCGATCCGCGTTGCTGCGGGAAGCGCTGGAGGAAAAGCTCAAGGCCGCCGCCCGCAAGACCCCGCCAAGCCTCTTTGAGCGTAGCGCGGACCTGTGTGGCAAAGGATGCAGCAGGCTGGGTGATCTGGCTTCCAATCCAAAACACCTCGAAGGATTCGGATCGTGAACGAGATCCTCGTCGATACCGGCCCATTGGTGGCGTATCTGGACCGCGGCGACCGGGATCACGCGTGGGCAAAGGAAACCTTGATGCAGCTCACACGCCCCTTGCTGACCTGTGAGGCGGTCATTGCCGAGGCGCTCTTCTTGCTGCGGCGCGGTGGGATCGACCCAGACGGCTTGCTCAACCTGATCAGCCGCGGCCTGGTGGTGCCTGGGTTTTCGCTCGTGACGGAGATCGGGGCGATTCAACACCTGATGAAAACCTACCGCAACATCCCGATGTCACTGGCGGACGCCTGTCTGGTCAGAATGGCGGAGATTTATGAAAATTCGAAGGTCATGACCTTGGATTCGGACTTTGTGGTTTATCGGAAATCCCGCCGGAAAGTGATTCCGCTCCTGCGGCCGGAGCGGTGATGCGCGGGGTGCAGCATGGGTGCGTGGCGACGCAGGCCAGCCATCGAGCTCCGAAATCCAGATTCCCGTGTGCCGAACTTGTACTGACGAGGGGAAGGCGGGTCCATAAGCGGTCACCTTTGTTCTTGGCAGGCGGGCGTGGCTGGCTTGAATGGCGGCATCTTGGCTGCCATCCCTATTTACCCGCCGCTTGATCACTGGCTCTGGCTCATTCCTGCGTTCTTGATCGGCGCCTGCATCGGATCGTTTTTGAATGTCGTCATCTACCGCGTGCCGCTCGGCATGTCGGTCAACGAGCCGAAGCGGTCGTTCTGCCCGCTGTGCAAGAACCCGATCCCGATGTGGCTGAATTTCCCGCTCGTGAGCTGGCTCTGGCTGCGGGGAAAATGCCGGGAATGCGCGGCTCCCATCGCGTTCCGTTACTTCGGCGTGGAGTTGCTGACGGCGCTGTTGTTCACCGCGGTGTGGTGGCAGTTCGCGCCGCTGGCGGTGGGCGTGGTGGTTTTCCTGTGGGTGCTGGTGGCTTTGTTAGTGGCCATCACTTTCATCGATGCCGAGCACCTGATCATCCCGACCTCGCTCACCTGGGCGGGCTCCGCGATCGGCCTCGGGGCCTGCGCGGTCTGGCCGCAGCTGCCGGTGCTGGGCGGCGAGGCGGGCAACTGGCTCTCCGGATTGAAGCACGGCGCGATCGGCTGGACCGCCGGGTTCGTCGGCTTGTGGTGCGTCGTGGAGCTGGGGAAAATGGCCTTCGGCAAAAAGGCGCTCAAGTTCGACAAGCCGGTCGCATGGTCGCTCAAGGAGCCGCAAACCGACCAGGACCCGATGTGCTTCGTGATCGACGGCGAGGAGATCGCGTGGTGGGACATTTTCTCCCGCAAGTCGGATCGTTTGTTAGTCGAGGCGACCGATATCCAGGTCAGCGGCGAGTCGGTGGGCGGCGGCTCGCTGGTCATCCGCGAGATGGAAATCCAGTTGCCGGACGGCACGATCCACCAGTTGGCCAGCATCAAGTCGCTCGACGGGATCGCGACCGGCACGGTGATTCCGCGCGAGGCGATGGGCATGGGCGACGTGCATTTGCTGGGAATGATCGGCGCGTTCTTCGGCTGGACCGGGGTGTTCTTCTCGCTGTTCGCGGCGTCGGTGTTCGCGATCATCGCAGCGGTGATCGGGCGGATCGGCTTCGGCAGGCAACTGCCGTTCGGGCCGTTCCTGGCGATGGGCGCCGTGGCCTGGCTGTTCGGCGCGTGGAAAATTTGGGAATGGTACATGAACATGCTCGGCCCGCTCGGCGCACCGTGATTTTAGACCATGGCGGACAGGAAACCAGGATCATGGAGCGACAGCAAGGGCCTGGCCCGGGGGATCCTGCATGACCGCGCGGAGCGGCGGAAGTGGCTCGGCGGGATGGCGCTGGTGCCGTTAGCGATGATGGGCCTCGGGCTGTGGGTGATCAATGACTGGATCTGGGCCAGCCCGTGGCGGGTGCTTTTCTGGTGGGGTGGCTGCGCGGTGGCGACCTGCGTGGTGGTCCTTTTCGCGCTTTATGACGCGCTGTTGGTGTTCCGCGAGGAGCGCTCGAAGGACCGCTGACGGCTTGGACTATGGCTTGGCAAACCCGCCCGCCCGGTGCTTTGATGGTGGCGATGTCATACAGCAGTCATTCCGCCGACCCGGCCCGGCCCGTGATTTACCAACTCATGGTCCGCACCTTCGGCAACACCAACGAGACCCGCAAACCCAACGGCACGCTCGCGGAGAACGGCTGCGGGAAATTTTCCGACATCACCGGGTCCGCGCTGGTTTCCCTCAAACAGATGGGCTTCACCCACGTCTGGCTGACCGGTGTGCTGGAGCAGGCGAGCGGCACCGCCTATCCGGGCCGTCCGGCGGATGATCCGGATCTTTTGAAAGGCATCGCCGGCAGTCCGTATGCCATCAAGGACTACTTCGACGTCAGCCCGGATTATGCGCTGGACCCGGCGAACCGGCTTGCCGAGTTCGAGGCGCTGGTCGGGCGCTGTCACGCGCTCGGGCTCAAGGTGATCATCGACTTCGTGCCGAACCATGTCGCCCGCTCCTACGCTTCCGACGTGATGCCGGACCAATCATTCGGCCAGGGCGACAAGTGCGACGTGTTTTTCGACCGCGACAACCACTTCTATTACCTCGGCCCTAACGACGCCGGTGGCGGTCCGCCGCTCAAGCTGCCGACGGCCGGAATGCCGGGCTGCGACGGGAGTTTCGTTGGCGAGACGAGCTTTGGCCGGGTCACCGGCAACAACGTGGTTTCCTGGGCGCCGTCGATCCATGACTGGTATGAAACCGTGAAGCTCAACTACGGCCACGACTTCACCCAAGGCCGCGCCACCTCGCATCTTCCCGGGCCGGACGCCGCGTTTGCCGAGGTTCCCAAAACCTGGCGGACCATGGACGCCATTCTCGCTTACTGGCAGAAAAAAGGCGTCGATGGATTCCGCGCGGACATGGCCCACATGGTGCCCATGGAATTCTGGCGCTGGGCGGTGAAGCGCGCCCGCGCCCGCCGGGCAGAGGTGTTTTTCTCGGCGGAGGCCTACGACAACGACCCCGCCAAGCTAACGGACGGCCATGTCCTCGACGAGCTGCTTCATGCCGGCTTCGACGCGGTCTATGACGATCCGAGCTACGATGCGCTGGAGGGCATTTACGATTCCGGGAAATGGGCGAACGATCTCGATCCTCTAACTTTCACCGGCCCGCGCTTCCACAAATCCCTCCGCTATGCGGAAAACCACGACGAGGTCCGGCTCGCGAGTCCGAGGGAATGGGGCGGCGTTGGGATGAAAGTCGGCCAGCCGGTGTCCGCGGTGCTGTTCGCGATGGGCCGCGGCGCGGTGATGCTCTATCACGGCCAGGAAGTCGGCGAGCCCGCGGCCGGCGCGGAAGGCTTCGGCGGCGACGACGCGCGGACCTCGATTTTCGATTACTGGTCGATGCCCGAGCTCACCAAGTGGGTCAACGGCGGCAGGTTCGACGGTGGCCGCCTCAGCGACGAACAGAAATCCCTGCGCGAGTGGTATGGCAAACTCATCCGCGCCACCCAGGTCCGCGCCTTCACCGCCGGCGGGTTTTACGGGCTCAATCACGCGAACAAAGAGAACCCAG
>NZ_JBIKBQ010000112.1:0-13135 GCF_058122085.1 Luteolibacter sp.
CGCGGCATATAACCGGCGCCTACTCCATAGAGGACCTTGCTTGGAATGAGAAGACCAATACCCTGCAAGGTCGATCTGAAACCGTTCCGGGGGCTGACTACACGCTCTTCCTCCACCTCCCGCCGGGCACCCCGCCGACTGTGAATGTGACGGCCACGGCCGGCGGCAACCCGCTTACGGTCAGGCAGGAAAGGACAGGGGACCTCTTGTCGGTGACTTTCAAGAGCCAGCAGTCTCCAGTTGCCTGGCAGGCCAAATTTTTTGGAGAAAAGAAACCATGAGATCAATTGTTGAATGTTTCGCTACGGCCCTTAGTCACTGCAGAGGCTGAAGTAATTTGAAAGGAAATTGAATACACACATGAACAAACTCACAACCTTCACCCTCGCCGCTTTGCTATTGGCACCGCTGGCCGTGATCCACGCCGTCGAGGTGAAAAACCTCCGCTGCGAGTATTTGGAAAATCCGCTCGGCATCGATGTCGCGAAGCCGCGGCTGAGTTGGAAGATAGTGATCAGTGATCAGCCTGCCCTGCGTAGCCATGGGCTGCAGGGGGCGAAGCATGGGCCATCAGTGATCAGTAAACAGCGAGGCGTCAAGCAGACGGCCTATCAGATCGTCGTCGATGGCGTCTGGGATTCGGGCAAGGTCGCATCCGACCAGTCGGTGGCGGTGGAGTATGCCGGTCCGGAGTTGAAATCCCAGACACGCTACGACTGGCGCGTCCGGATTTGGGACGAGAAGGGTGTGGCCGGGGAATGGAGCCCGCGCGGCCGATTCGTGACCGGCGTGCTTGGCAAGCCCTGGCAGGGGAAATGGATCACCGGGGAATACGGTGCGACCACCGCCAAGGGCATCGGCAGCACGCCGCCAAGCCTGCCGGTCTTCAAGCGTGACCTCATTCTCGAAAAGAAAGTCGCCGAAGCGGTGCTGAGCATTTGCGGCCTGGGACACCACGAGCTGTTCCTCAATGGCACGAAGGTCGGCGACGACCTGCTCGCGCCGGGTTGGTCGGGTTACCGCAAAACCTGCCTCTACGACACCTTCGACCTGACGGATCAACTGCGGAACGGAAAGAACGAGCTGCGGGTGATGCTCGGCAACGGCTTCTTCAATGTCACCGGCGGACGCTACGTCAAGCTGACCGGGTCGTTCGGGCAACCGATGCTGACCATGCAGATGCGCGTCCGCTTTGACGACGGCACCGAACAAACGATCCTCAGCGATGAATCGTGGAGAACCGCCAACGGTCCGATCACCTTCTCCTGCGTGTTCGGCGGCGAAGACTACGACGCACGCCTCGAAAAACGGCTCGATGACGCCAGCATCTGGACGCCAGTCACATTCACCAACGGCCCGGGCGGGGCGCTGACCGGACTGTCCCAGGCTGCCGCTCCCATTGGCGCGATCGAAACACTGAAGGCCGTGAAGGTGAACAAGATCAGCCCCAACCTCTGGGTCTGCGACTTCGGGCAGAACGCCTCGTTCATGCCCCGCCTGAAAGTGAAAGGAGTGGCCGGTGCGTCGGTGAAAATGATTCCCGCCGAACTGCTCGGCGAAGACGGGCGGATTTACGATCCGATGTGCCGCGGCAATTCGTTCTATACCTACACCCTCAAAGGCGAATCCACGGGCGAGACATGGTTTCCCCAGTTCTTCTACCGCGGCGGACGTTACCTGCAGGTCGAGCTGAGCACGCCTGAAGGCAAGCCTTTGCCGGAGATCACAGAGCTGGAAAGCGTGGTCGTGCACAGCAAGGCGAAGCCCGCCGGCGACTTCGAGTGCTCGAACGAATTGTTCAACCGCATCCGCACCCTCATCCGCTGGGCGCAGCGCAGCAACCTGATGAGCGTGATCACGGACTGCCCGCATCGGGAGAAACTCGGATGGCTCGAGCAATACCACCTCCACGGCTACGCGCTCCGCTACGAGTGGGACATGGCCGCGATGTACGTCAAGGGCATGGGCGACATGGCCCAGGCCCAGCTCGACAACGGCCTCGTGCCGGACATCGCTCCGGAATACACGGTTTTCAAAGGCGGCTTCCGCGATTCGCCGGAGTGGGGCTCGTCGTTCGTTATCGTGCCATGGCAGCAATACGAAACCACCGGAGACATTTCCCTGTTGGCCACCTACTTCGACCGGATGAAGCGCTACTGCGATTACCTCGCGTCGAAGTCGCAGGATCTGATCGTCTCGCACGGCCTCGGTGATTGGTATGACATCGGCCCCAAAAAGCCGGGCTTCTCGCAATTGACCCCGATGAAAGTCACCGCCACCGCCTACTTCTTCCGCTGCGCGGACATCCTATCCCGGACCGCGGCCCTGCTCGGAAAAACCGAAGACGCGGAAAAATATGGCGCGCTGGCCGCCAAGATCCGTGAGGCGTTCAACCGGAATTTCTGGAACGAGGAAGCGGGGATTTATTCCACAGGTTCCCAATGCGCCAATGCCGTGCCGCTGGTGATGGGGATAGCCGAACCGCACATGCGGCAACGCGCGCTCGATGCCATCGTCAAGGATATCGAGGCGAAAGGTCTCACCGCCGGCGATGTCGGATTCCACTACCTGCTCCGCGCGCTCTACGAAGGCGGACGCTCGGATGTCATCCACGCCATGACCAACCAGTCGGAGAAACCCGGCTACGGTTATCAACTCAAGAAAGGCGCGACCGCATTGACCGAGGCTTGGGACGCCTTAGCCGGATCCTCCCACAACCACTTCATGCTCGGCCACATCACCGAATGGTTCTACGCCGGACTGGCCGGCATCCAGGCGGACCCCGCCGCACCGGGTTGGAAGAAATTCATCATCAAACCCGCCGTGGTCGGCGACCTGACATGGGTGAAAGCACACTACGATTCTCCCTACGGCCGCATCGTCAGTAACTGGAAACTTGAGGCGGGTAAATTGACGATGGAAGTGACTGTTCCTCCTAACAGCACGGCGACCATATTTGTTCCGGCCAAGGATGCCGCCAGCGTGACCGAATCTGGCAAGCCCGCCACCAAAGCTGTTGGCGTGAAATTCCTGCGCATGGAAAACAACGCCGCCGTGTATGCCATCGGCTCGGGCACCTATCAATTCCAATCTGCGCTCACCAAGACCGCCAAATGAAACACATAAATAAATGAGGACACACATGAACAAACTCACATTCTTCACACTCGCCGCTTTGCTATTGGCGCCGCTGGTTGCGCTGCACGCTGCTGACATCAGCCGGTACAACCTCGTCTGGAACTCGCCCTCGAAAGACCCGTCCGGCGTGATGCCCGTCGGCAACGGCGACATTGCCGCTGGCGTTTATGCTATCGAGAACGGCGACCTGTTCCTGCTCCTCGCAAAGAACGACGCATACACCTACCTCGGCGACATCTTCAAGACCGGCCGTGTCCGCGTGTCGCTTGATCCGAACCCGTTCAAGTCCGGCAAGCCGTTCCGCCAGACGCTCGACCTGCAGACCGGCTCGATTCGTATCGAAGCTGACGGCGTGACGCTACGCATCTGGGCCGACGCCAACCGGCCCGTCTATCACGTCGAGATCAACTCCCCGCGCGAAATTGCCGTCACCGCGCAACCTGAGTTCTGGAAACGATTCGATAGTTGCGACGCCAACCTCGCGGAGAAATCAGACACCGAGCCGACGCAGGATGTGCGGCTGGAACGCCACGGCAAAATCCTCTGGTACTTCCCGGTCGGCGACCGCAGCGTTTATCCCGACGACCTGAAGCACTACAACGTCGAGCACATGGCGGCGACATTTCCCGACCCGTACCGCTTCAACACATTCGGTAACTTGCTGGAAATGAGGTCAGAAGACAGAATTCAGAAGTCAGAAAACGGGGTGCTGACGGGAAAAGGGAGGCAGTTCGATGTTCGCATTCACTCCCTGACAATGCAGACGCCGAAGGCCGAGACATGGATCGAGGCAATTGAAAAAAAGGCCGCTGCTCCCTGCGACGCGAAGAAGGACTGGGATGGGCATGTCAAGTGGTGGGCTGATTTCTGGGACCGGAGCTGGATCGTCGCCTCCGACAACATCGTTCCAGCCGACGTGCGGGAAAAGTTGAATAGTGAGCCCAATGCTGCGGGGCAGCGGACCGAAGAGGACGGCGCGGCGTTGGTCGCACAGAGCTACAATGTCTTTCGTTTCCTGATGGCCTGCCAGAGCCGCGGGCGTGTCCAGACCAAGTTCAACGGCGGCCTGTTCACGCAGCAATTGCTCATCAAAGCCAACTCCAAGAGCAAACGCCCGCACGCCGTCGAGCAGCCCAACGGCATGTTGCTCACCCACGAGGACGACCGTCTCTGGGGACGCCGGTTCACGTACCAGAACCAACGGCTGCTCTACTGGCCGCTCTTGGCCAGCGGTGATGGCGACTTGATGAAGCCGTTCTTCGATTACTACTCGAATCTGCTTCCGATGCGCCAAGCCATCACCAAGGCGTGGTTCGGCCACGACGGCGCCTACTACCGCGAGAACATCGAGCCGACCGGCACCGAGCGCGACTGCGGCGAACAAGGCAAACCCCTCAAGATCAAGCCGGGCGAGAACACGGGACAGGGCTACTACCACAGCTTCTATTTCACCAGCGGCCTCGAAACGACCACGATGATGCTCGATTACGTCAACTTCACCGGCGACACCGCCTTCCGCGACAACGTCCTCGTGCCGTTCGCGCGCGAAGTATTGCTGTTCTTCGACAAGCATTACCCGCGTGACCCCGACGGCAAACTCCGCCTCGACCCGGCCATGGTGCTGGAGACCTGGTGGATCGCCATCAACCCGGCCCCCGACATCGCCGGGTTGCGCTTCTGTCTCGATGAACTGCTCGCGATGAAAGCCGGCACGACGGACGACCAAGCCCGCTGGCAAAAATTCCGCGCCGAGATTCCCGATGTTCACCTCCAGACCATCGAAGGCCGGCAAGCCATCGCCCCCGCGTTGAAGTGGGAGAAGCAGAAGAATGCCGAGAACGGTGAACTCTACCCGGTCTTCCCGTTCCGCTGTTTCGGCCTCGCGCTCGGCACCGCCGACATCGTCGCGTGGACGATGAAACATCGCTCGTGCAAGGACTCCTTCGGCTGTGCCTGTTGGACGCAGGACCAGATCCACTGGGCCTGTGCCGGCGACGCCACCGAAGCCGCCCGCGGTTTGGTGCGGCGCTTTCGCATCGCCTCGACGATGTGCCGGTTCCCGATGTACGGCAACGAAGGCCCCGACTCGTGCCCCGACTTCGATCATTTCGGTGCCGGTTCCGTCGCGCTCCAGCGGATGCTCGTCCAGGAAGCCGGTGAGAAGATATTTCTGTTGCCCGCGTGGCCCGCGACGTGGGACGCTGACTTCAAACTGCACCTGTCACAACGCACGGTTCTCAGCGGCACCGTGAAGGCCGGTAAGCTGACAGCGTGGGACATTCAGCCAGCATCACGGAAAAAAGACGTGCAGGTTGGCCAGCCGCAGCCCGGCAAACCGCCAGTTCCGGCAGTCCAGCTCAACACGCATCCGCTCCGCGCCGGTTCCGGCCAAAACAGTACACGATGAGGCCAACGCTTGAAACTTGAAATTCGTTAATAGCAACCAAGAAATACACACATGAACAAACTCACAACCATCACCCTCGCCGCTTTGCTGCTGGCACCGCTGGCCGCGCTACCCGCTGCCGACGTGACGAACCTGCGCTGCGAATACCTGAACAATCCGCTCGGCATCGATGTGCTAAAGCCACGGCTGAGCTGGGTGTCAGAGGCCGGAAGTCAGGAGTCGGAGGTCAGAGGTCAGAGGCAGACGGCCTATCAGGTATTGGTTGCTTCGACACCAGAGTTGCTGGCCAAAGACAAGGGTGACCTGTGGGACAGCGGCAAGGTGGAGGGCGATCAGAGCATCCAAGTCGAGTATGTCGGTAAACCGTTGACTTCCGGGATGCGGTGTTTCTGGAAAGTGCGAGGATGGTTCACGGTTCACGGTTCAAGGTTCGGAGGTTCAAGGTTCGGAGTGGAGTAAGAATGCAAGCTGGGCGATGGGAGTTCTGAAGCCGGAGGATTTGGGCTCCGCCAAGTGGATCAAGTCGGACCTTGAGCTCGCTGATTACCAGAAGGAGCTTAAGAAGGTGCCGGATCACGATCGGGAGCCCGAAGACTCCATGTGGGAGCGCGCCAAGGGTATCCGCAAGATGACAGAAGGCGTCACCAATGCTCCGGCTGTCTGGTTGCGTAAGGAGTTTTCTGCGGCAGGTAAGCCGTTGCGTTCAGCGCGAGTCTGCATGTCCGGTCTTGGTTATTATGAGTTGTATATCAACGGCATGAAGGCGAATGATCATCACCTCAACTGTGCCCCGTATGACTACGGCAAAGCCGTGCCTTACCAGGTTCACGATGTCAAGCAGCTGCTCCGCGGGGGAGATAACGCCATCGGAGTGATACTCGGGAATGGATATTTCAACCCGGTCATTCCTTCACTGTTGCGGGAATACGCGGCAGATTACATCGACACGCCACGCATGCTGCTGGATATGGTTCTGGAGTTTGAGGATGGTTCCGTGCAGCGCGTAGTGTCGGACTGCACATGGAAATTCACCACAGGCGGGCCGATCCGCTTCAATTCAGTCAGGGCCGGAGAGACGTACGATGCGAGAATGGAGTTGGGCGACTGGAGCAGTCCTGCCTACAGGATGGAAACATGGAAAGACGCCATCGCCGCAGAGGCGCCGACCGGGAAGCTGGTCAATCAGAACCTCCCGCCTGTGCGGAGAATTGCTGAGATTCCGGCGGTATCGGTGGTTAAGAATATAGAGGGTTACAGGTTCGATATCGGCGTGGAATCCACCGGTTGGGCTCGGCTAAAACTGAAGGGTAAGCCCGGGCAGAAGATTATCATCAGGTATCCCGGTTCAGGCAGTCATACCCTTGGGCGTTATCAGGAATGCCAGTACATATGCAGCGGAGATGGGATAGAGACGTACGAGCCCCGGTTTGCGTTCAGCGGCTACCGATTCATTGATGTGTCAGGGCTGGACTATGAGCCAAAACCATCCGACCTTGTCGGATGTCTGGTGGCGTCAGACCTGCAGAGCAGTGGCCGTTTCTCCTGCTCGAGCCCCGAGTTGAACAAGATCCAGGAAGTGATCCTCCGGACGATCCTCAACTATAACATCCAGATTCCTATGGATCCTGTGAGGGAGAAAGTCGCCTGGACGCAGGATGTCCAAAGCAATTTCAAGGCGACCGCCTGCAATTTCGATGTCAGCCGGATATACGCCAAGTGGCAGGATGACTTCATCTGGTCAGTACAGGATGACGGATATGTTCCAACGGTGCTCCCGAGCTGTTTTGACGGTCCGACGATCAACGGGCCCTGGTGGGGCGGCATGATAGTCTTTAATCCCTGGCAGCTTTACCAGTTCTACGGGGACCGCCAAATTCTGGAGCGCAGTTACGAGCCGATAAAGCATTACATTCGCTATCTTGACTCCATTGCCAAAGACAACATCATCACCTGGGGGCTGGGAGACTGGAAGGATACCACCGCTGATTGCAAGCAGGGTTCGAGACCTAATTGCACTACGGTGCCTTTCACGTCCACTTGTGCCTATATGATATACAATGACATCATTCGCAGAACGGCCCTCCTGCTGAATAAGACAGATGATGCCGCCAAGTATGCCGCCAGAACACAGGAGATTCGCGCTGCGATCAACAGCCGCTTTTTCAATGCGGCGACAGGTGTCTATGATAAAGGCTCCCAGACGGGTTATGTGTTGGCGCTCCTCCTGGACGTGCCGGACCAGGTTGACAGGCCCCGCGTTACCGAGAACTTAAAGACTCAAATTGCGCGTGATGGCTTTCACGTCACCAGCGGGTTTGTCGGCATTCCTTTCCTCCTGACATACCTGACGGAGAACGGGATGGGTGATCTGGCCTGGCGTATTGCCACACGACCGACTTATCCGGGATGGTATGACATGATATTCACGCTCAACAACAGCGTTCTCATGGAGGACTGGGCGGGCAAGCTGGTGCAGATGCCGTCGCTCGCCGCGCCGATAGGCGAGTGGTTTTACCGATGCCTTGGCGGCATACGTCCTGATGCTCCAGGCTTCAAACGCATTGTCATCCAGCCATATACAGACACTCTTGACTGGGTTAAATGTGAGCACGTGAGCCCCTACGGCCTTATCAGGAGCGACTGGCAAAAGAAGAACGGAGTCATTACCATGGATGTCATGATCCCGGCCAACACCGCTGCCACCGTATATGTTCCGGCAAAGGCGGAGAAAGATATCACTGAATCAGGGAAATCCATTGCGAAAGCCAAAGGCGTAACGTTTTTAAAGATGGAAAATGGAGCAGCGGTGTATGCCGTCGGGTCGGGAGCATACAAATTCGAGAGCACATGTAAGTAGACGGATCATCACTGTAGAGAGAGAATTCATATGAGAAGAATGGCAATTGCAGTATTGTTGGGACTGTTGATTTCTAATGCCACCGAAGCCGGTTGGTTTAAGGCAGATGTGAAGCCGGCGGACCTGCGGTGCGAGTATCTGAAAGACCCCCTCGGTATCGACGAGGCGAAGCCGCGGCTGTCTTGGATAACAGACAACAGACAACAGACGACAGACAACAGGGGTCTTAAGCAGACGGCGTATCAGATTCTGGTGGCGAGCTCGGAGGAACTGCTTAAGGAAGGCAAAGCGGATCTGTGGGACAGTGGGAAGGTGGAGAGTGATCAGAATATCAATGTCGAGTATGCGGGTAAACCGGTGGTATCCGGGAAGAGGTGTTTTTGGAAAGTGAAAATCTGGTTCACGGTTCAGGGTTCAGCGGTTCAGGGGTCGGAGTGGAGTCAGGTTGCAAGCTGGACGATGGGGTTGCTGAAGCCGGAAGATTTTTCCGCTAAGTGGATTACCCATCTGGCCCCGACGCGCCTCTCGCATCCCTGGCTGCGTCGGACCTTTGAGCTGAAGGAAGATGTGAAACGGGCGGTGGTTTATGTTAATACCGCGTCATATTATGAACTGCGCATCAACGGCAAAAAGGTCGGTCCGTATGTGCTGGAACCGGGCATCACACAGGTGGATAAGCGGTATATCGTCAATGCATACGATGTGACCTCCCTGTTGCGCAAGGGGAGTAACTGCATTGCCATCTGGATGGGCCCTGGCTGGCATCAGCCGCGTAACGGCAACACTTATAATGCGCCGATTCTGCGCGCACAATTGAGTGTTGTTACTCCATCCGGTCCGATGGTGATCGGGACTGACGCAAGCTGGCGGGTGAAAGAGAGCTGTATTTCGCAGTTAGGCGGCTGGTGCTGGAATAACTTCGGCGGCGAGCGTTTTGACGCCAGGGAGTTTGTGGATGACTGGGACCAGGTTGGCCTTGATGATTCTACGTGGGCGCAAGCCCGTGAAATACCAGCGCCGCAGGTTGCGCATTCATGGCAGGGATGCGAAAGCGCGCGCCTGAGTGATCCCGTGAAGCCTGTTGAGATTCGGCGACTGCAAAATGGCAAGTGGGTGATTGACTTCGGTCGGCCCCTGACCGGCTGGATGCAGCTGAAGATCCACGATCTCAAAGCCGGGCAGGAAGTTCAGATCCAGTACGCCGATATCGATGACAACCTCAACGTGCGCAAACTGGCATTCATGGCCAATGCCGATGGATTCCAGGACTTCAATCAGAAGGATGTTTTCATCAGCGCCGGGAAAGGTGCTGAAACATTCTGTTCAAAATTCAATTTCCACAGTTTCCGGTATGCTGTCATCTCCGGACTGGAGCGTGAGCCTACGGTCAACGATGCGGAAGCCATGATGGTCGAGCCTGATCTTGTATCTGCAGGATCCTTCGAATGCTCGAACGATCTTTTCAACCGGATTCATGAGGTCACGCGCTATACGCTGCGCACCCAGAATCCGTGCCTGGCACTGGGCACCGGGGAGGCACGAGAGAAAACGGCTTATGGCGACGGCGGAGCCCATCTCTCCGGATATCTTTATAACTTCACATGTGACGCCAATCTGAAAAAGTGGATACTTGACTGGAGCGATGCCCAGCGGGAGGACGGCTGGTTCAGGCACACGGCGCCGTCTTTTGAGGACCATGGCGGAGGTCCGGCATGGGGAGGGCAGGTCTCGGAACTGGTCCGGCGGATGCATCTCTATTACGGGGATCGAGGCGTTGTCGAGCAGATGGTTGACAAGCTCAGAAAGTATGTCGATTTTCTGGAAAGCAAAACCCGCGCTGACATCCTGCGGTCTTATACACCGACCAAGCGTGAGGAGGCCTGGATGTTTATCGGCGATTGGGCGCGTCCCGCAGCGTCCGCTGGCCAGGGCTTCAACATGGACCAAAAGGATGAACGCGAGTTTTTCAACAACTCCTACCGCGTGTTGCTGTGGCAGCAGTTACAGGACTTTGCCGCAGGCATCGGCCGCACCGATGAGGCCAGGCGCTGCGGAGAGCGGCTGGCGGTGATCCGTCCGCTTGTTCACAAGACTTTCTATCAGGAGGACAAGGGCGCCTATCTTTACAGCAGCCAGAGCAGTCTCGCGATGGCGCTTTATGCGCGAATCCCGCCGCCTGAGTTGCGTCCGAAGATCATGGCGCAATTGGAGAACATGATTGTGGTGGAGAAGCAAGGCCATCTCGACACCGGCCTGCTGGGAACATTTGTCATGCTTGATCTGCTGATCCAGGAGAACCGGAATGATCTTGTGGATCTGATCATGGGGCAGACGACGTATCCCGGGTGGGGATATCTGGTCAAGGAATTGGGTCTCAAGACATGGCCTGAAACCTGGAGCGGCTGGGGCAGCCATGTGATCCTTGTCACGGCCACGCCGGGCTCATGGTTCTTCGAGGGGCTGGCTGGCATTCTACCCGATCCCACGAATCCCGGGTTCAAGCACTTCACCATCCGCCCCGGCATCGTCAAGAGTGTCGAATGGGTCAAGTGCAGTTACAATTCCCCCTATGGAAAAATTGTCAGCAACTGGAAACGAGAAGGCGATAAACTCACGATGGAGGTGACGATTCCCGCCAACACCACCGCCACCGTTTGCGTTCCCGCTAAAGACGCCGCAGGGGTCACCGAATCCGGGGTTAAGATCGGTGAGGCGAGGGCGCCTGCCCCGAGCAATGTCGAAGGGGTGAAGTTCCTGCGGATGGAGAACAACGCCGCCGTGTATGCGGTCGGCTCGGGAACCTATCATTTTGAATCCATGCTTAAATGAAATTATAAAAAAATGAACATGTTGAATAGGATACTTATGGCGGTTGGTTTGTTGGCGCTCGGCAGCGGTGCGTTGGCCGCTGGCGACCTGGAAAAGAATTTTGTCAATCCGCCGGACTCGGCAAAGCCGTCCGGCTATTGGTGGTGGCTCAACGCGAATGTCGATCGTGAGGCGATTACGCGGGACATGGAGGAGTTTTCCGCCAAGGGGACCGGCTCAGCGCTGTTAGTCTGCAGCGGCAACTGGGGCGGTCCGAATAATGTCCGCGGGCCGGCATTCCTCTCGGATGAATGGCGTGAGCTCTACAAATTCGCGCTCAAGGAAGCCAACCGGGTCGGGATCAAGGTGGATGTCAACCTCGCGCCCGGGTGGAACATGGGCGGACCGTGGGTCACCCCGGACAAAGCCTGCCGCTGGTTCCTGCAGTCGGAAACGAGTGTGAAAGGACCTCGGAAATATTCAGAAAAACTCCCGCTGCCGGGAGTCAAGGACGGTTATGATTTCCCTCCGCAGCTTGGAGTCGGGCACAGCATGAAACTTCTCTTCGAGGAGGTTGATTACCGTGACACGGCGGTTGTGGCCTTCCGCACGCCGACGGGAAGTCGTCCTGCCGCCCGCGCTGATTTGCCGGCCAAGAGCAACCGCCAGGATGCCGATTGCTTCATCGCCTCGGACAAGGTGATGTCTCAGACACTTGCGCCATGGACCACCACGACGAATGATCAGCCGGTCCGTGTGGAGGATGTCGTAGACCTGACGGCCCGTCTGAAACCTGACGGCACGCTGGAATGGGATGTGCCCGAAGGGGAGTGGACGATTCTGAGGACAGGGCATCGCATGACTGGCGCCCAGCTCAGCGTGCCGATGCACGGCCAAGGCGGTCTTGAAAACGACTATTTTGATCGCGCCGGTGTCGATCTTATGTTCGAGAAGGTGGGCAAGGTTCTCGTCGCGGACGCCGGGCCGCTCGCTGGTACCACGCTGCGAGGTTTTTGTGAAGACAGTTTCGAGGCCGGCTATCCGAACTGGACCGCGAACATGCTGAAGCATTTCAAGCGTTACCGCGGTTATGATCCGACACCTTATTTGCCGGTCTTCAAGGGGTGGATCGTTGGAAGCGCCGAGATCTCAGAGCGCTTTCTCTACGACTACCGCAAGACGGTGGCCGATTGTTTTGCCGATGAACACTATGGCCGATTGGCTGAGCTTTGCCGTAAACACGGCATGGTGACGCGGTGCGAGTCAGCAGGCCCGAGTTGGTCGGGAACGGTCTGCATGGACGGACTCAAGAACCTCGGGCGCACCGAAGTCCCCCAGGGCGAGTTCTGGGAGGACGGGACCTTTGTGGAGAACAATCAGAACAAGGTGGCCAAGATGCCTGCGACTGCCGCCCATATCTACGGCAAGCGTTTTGTCGCGGCTGAAGCACTGACTGACGCCAGAGAAGGCGCGCGTTGGGGAAAAGCGCCGTCACACTTCAAGCCGACGGTGGACCGCGCGTTCTGCGAAGGCATTAACCAGGTCGTCTTTCATACCATGACCTGCCAGAAGCCTTCGGAAGGCAGGCCCGGCCTTGAGTATGGCGCGGGCACGCATTTCAATCCGAATGTGACCTGGTTAGACCCTTTGCCAAAAATAATTTCCGAAACCCTCACGAAAGACCGTTACGACTGTTTGAATCACTCGACACTCGCGAATCGCTAGCCCTCACCAGCTCCCTAATCCCGATACTTGCACGCTCGAAGAACTCGAAGTTGCAATGGATTGTGGATGTGATAACAAGGTGTTCCGGCGTCTCAACGCCATCCATTTATTGTTAGTCGGTGCGGGTTACGACATTGTGCTGCGCAACAGTCGCGTCAGCGACCGGATGTTCCGGCTCTGGATCTCCCGCTTCAATGCAC
>NZ_JBIKBQ010000113.1:0-13110 GCF_058122085.1 Luteolibacter sp.
TTTAAATTCGGGTTCGTGTCTTCTTCGTTTTGCTTTCATTTTGCGTGGTTTAGTTTGGGTTCAAGACCCGCGCCCGACCACCACAATCAAAGCTTAACCCCTGGCCCGAATTTCGGGGTCCGCCTCAAAGCCAGAGAAACAAGATCGCGGAAAGCCCGAGAAACGGGGCAACGTCTCCACATTCCAGATAGTGGTCAATTAATGTCTTCTTTGAGATAATTGGGGCGGCGATCATCAAGATCGAGCTCACGGATTCCAACGCTGTCATTTGCGAAATCTAAGGTGAGCTGGAATGCCGTCGAGTTTTTCCTGTTGGAAATTGCGCCGGCGTTATAAAGTGACAGCATCAATGATGCGGTGCGGGTCCGGCGGGAGCGGGCTCCGGCTCGGCCTTTTTCTTCCTGTCAGAGAACTTCTGGACGAAGACATAACAGACCGGAATCAGGAACAGCCCGATGGCGGTGGAAATGGTCATGCCGAAGACCACGCCGGTGCCCATGGTGGCACGCGAGGCGGCGCCGGAACCGGTAGCCAGCATCAGCGGCACGCAGCCGAGGATGAAGGCGAAGGAAGTCATTAGAATCGGACGCAGGCGGAGTTTCGCGCCCTCGATGGCGGCATCGATGGTGGGAACGCCTTCCTCGCGTTTCATTTTGGCGAACTCGATGATGAGGATGGCGTTTTTCGCCGCGAGGCCGATGAGCATGACGAGGCCGACCTGGGCATAGACGTTCATGTCGAACTTGCGCAGGAGCAGGCCGACCATCGTGCCGAGGATGACGGTGGGCACCGAAAGCAGCACGGCGAAGGGCAGCGACCAGCTTTCATACTGGGCGGCGAGCAGCAGGAAGACGAAGAGGATGGCCATGCCGAAGATCACGCCGGCCTGGCCTTCGGATTTCTTTTCCTGAAGCGTGAGGCCGGACCATTCGTAGCCGGTCTCCGCGGGCATTTCCTTCATCACTTCCTCGATCGCCTTGATCGCCTGGCCGGAACTGTAACCCGGCGCGGTGGCACCGATGACTTCGGCCGCGTTATAGAGATTGAACCGGGTGACGAGGTTGGGGCCGGACATCTTGGTGATGGTGACCAGCGTGCTCAGCGGGATCATGTTGCCCTCGTTGCTGCGGACATAGAATTTCCCGATGTCGTCCGGCTTGCTGGTGAACTCGGGCTCGGCTTGCAGGAAGACCTTGTAAACCTTGCCGAATTTCACGAAGTCGTTGACGTAAAGACCGCTCAAATAGGTCTGGAGGGTGGCGAACACGCTGTCCACCGGCACGTTGAGCGTGCGGCATTTCTCGCGGTCCAACTCCACCTTCACCTGCGGCGTGGCTGGGTTGAAGGTGGTGGTCAGGCGGGCGATTTCCGGGCGCTTCGCGGCCAGTTCCTGAAGCTGCTTCACGTATCCGGCAAGATCATCGATGCTGCCGCCGGAGCGGTCCTGAAGCTGCATGGTGAAGCCGGAGACGTTGCCATAGCCCGGCAGTGGCGGCGGTCCGAATGAAAACGCGCGGGCACCGGGGATGGATTGGAATTTTTTCGTCCACTCGGCGGCGATGGCTTTGGAATGGAGATGGGGCTCGTGGCGTTCCTCCCATGGCTTGAGACCCACAAACATGAGTGCGCAGTTCGGAACGTTGAGCGAGTTGAGGATGTTCATGCCGGCGAGATTGACTGCGGATTGCACGCCTTCGGTGTTGCCAACGATTTCCTCGATCTGTTTGAGCACCTCGTCGGTCCGCTGGAGCGAGGCTCCTTCCGGCAGTTCGACCGCCACAAACAGATAGCCCTTGTCCTCGTCCGGAATGAATCCGCCGGGCACGTGTTTGCCGATGCGGTTGATGCCGACGATGACCAGCACCAGCATCACCATGGAAAGCGTCGCCTTGCGCACCAGCCCGCCGACCACCCTGCCGTAGCGGTCGATGATCCAGTCGAAGGCGGCGTTGAACTTCTTGAAGAACCAGGCGACGGGGCCCTTGCCGGGTGTTGGTGCGCGCAGCAGCATGGCGGAGAGCGCCGGGCTGAGCGTGAGCGCGTTGATCACGGAGAAGACCACCGCGATCGCAATGGTCAGCGCGAACTGGCTGTAAAGCTGGCCGGTCACCCCGCCCATGAAGGCGACAGGCACGAACACCGCACACAATACCAAGCCGATGGCGACCACCGGGCCGGACACCTCCTGCATCGCCTTGCGGGTGGCTTCCTTGGGTGAAAGTCCGTGCTCGATGTGATGCTGTACCGCCTCGACGACGACGATGGCGTCGTCCACCACGATGCCGATGGCCAGCACCAGTCCGAACATGGTGAGCACGTTCACACTGAAGCCCATGACAGGGAACATGATGAAGGCGCCTAGCAGGGAGACCGGCACCGTGAGCATCGGAATGATGGTGGCGCGGAAACTCTGCAGGAAGATGAAAACAACGATCAGCACCAGAATCACCGCCTCGAAAAGCGTGTGCACGATCGCTTCGATCGAGGCCTTGATCGGCAGCGTCGAGTCCAGCGCGACCTCATAGATCATGTCCGCCGGGAACTTGGCCTTCGCCTTCTCGAGGATGGCCTTGACGTTTTCCGCGGTCTCAAGCGCGTTGGCTCCGGGTGCCAGATAGATCGCGAAGGCACCGGCCGGCGACTTGTTGAGGCGGGCGCGGAGATCGTAGGTCTGGGCGCCGAGGTCGACGCGGGCCACGTCCTTGATTTTCACCTGCGAGCCGTCGCTGCTAGATCGGATGATGACCTCTTCGAACTCCTTGGGGTCCTTGAGCAGGCCGAGGGCGCGCACGTTATACTGGCCCTCCTGGCCGGGTGGCGCGGGCTCCGCACCGATCCGTCCGGCGGGCGACTGGGCGTTCTGTTCTTGCAACGCCTTCTTGATGTCGTCCGGCGTGATGCCGAGCGAGGCGAGTTTGTCCGGCTGCAGCCACATCCGCATGGTGTAGTCTTGGGCGGTGAAGTTTTTCACATCACCCACGCCCTTCACCCGTTTGATCGCGTCCACTAGATTAAGATCGAGGTAGTTGCTGAGGAAAACGGCATCGTAGCTTCCCTTTGGCGAGGCGAGACCGATGACCATCAGGATGTCCGGGCTGGAACGGTTGACGACCACACCCTCGCGTTTCACCGCTTCCGGAAGCTGGGCCTCGGCCTGGGTCACGCGGTTCTGCGTGTTGACCTGCATGATGTCCACGTCCGTGCCGACGTCGAAATAGACGTTGAGCGTCATCTTGCCGTCGTTGGCGTTGAACGACTGCATGTAGAGCAGCTTGTCCACGCCGTTGACCTTGGTTTCGATGGGAGTGGCCACGGATTCCATGACCGCTTCGGCGGCGGCGCCACGGTAAGTCGTGGTGGCCTGGATCATGGTGGGGCTGACGTTCGGGTATTCCGAAATCGGCAGCCGGGAGAGCGAGATGGCGCCCACGATACAGGTGAGGATGGCAATAACCATCGCCACGATGGGACGGCGGATGAAGAATTCGGCCATGGTGTTGTTATTCCTTGGCGGGTTTGTCCGAAGCGGCGGCCTTGGCGGCTGGAGCATTGGTATTCACCGGGATGCCTTCGCGGAGTTTGTTGACTCCCTCCACCACGATTTTCTCACCTACCTTGAGGCCCTCGTTGATGATGAAAATACTGCCCACCTGTTCGCCGGTCGTCACCGGCCGCTGGGTCACCTTGCCATCGCCTCCGATCACCCAGACGAAGGTTTTGCCCTGAAGCGCCACGATCGCCCGCTCTGGCACCGTGATGCAGTCGGGGCGGGCACCGAGATTCACGCGGACCCGCGCGAACATGCCGGGACGCAGCAGCTTCTGTTTGTTGGGGAACTCGGCGCGGACGCGCAAGGTGCCGGTTTTCACGTTCACCGCGCGGTCGATGAAGACGAAGCGGCCCTGGTCGGAATGTTCGGCTCCGTTGGAGAGGATCAGGGTGAGCGGCAGGCTGGCGATGTCGCGGCCCAAAGCGCGGCTTTTCTCCTCGGCCCGGATGTAGTCCACCTCGCTGAGGTTGCAGTAGAACCAGATGGGGTCGAGGGTGGAAATGGTCGCTAACAAAGTGGGCTCGCCCTTGCCCACCAGCTCGCCGATGGAAACCTGGGTGGCGCCGATGAGGCCGGTGATGGGCGCTTTCACGTCACAATAGCCGAGGTCGAGTTGCGCGGATTCCACCCGCGCCTGCGCGGTGGTCACGCCGGCTTTGCCGACTTCCACCGAGGCGATGGCATTGTCGAGATCCTGCTTGGGGATCGCCTTTTTAATGAAGAGCGGTTCGAGCCGCGCGACGTCCGCCTCATACTTGCCGAGTGCGGCGTTGGCCTCTGCCAGGGCGCCGGTGGCGGCGGCCAGTTTTTCGAGAAACGGCTTCTTATCCAGCTGAAACAGGAGGTCTCCCTGCTTCACCTCGACGCCCTCGGTGAATGGCATCTTGTCCAAGAAACCCTCGACGCGCGCGCGGACCTCGACGTTTTGCGGCGAGTCGAGCTGGCCGATGAGCGTTGAGGAAAGCGGCACCTCGGAGGTGGAGATTTCCATGACTTCGACGGTCGGCGGCGGTGGCGCGACGGCGACGGGCTTCTTGCAACCGCAGAGCACGGCGATGGTCGCCATGGTCAGCACTTGAAGCCGCGGGGTGAGTTTGGTGTTCGCTTTCAAGTGTTTGGGGATTGGCTCTCGTGTCGGAATGGCGGAGTGGGTGCGGTTCGCGGGAAATCGGCCGTTTGAACTCACACGATCAAGGGCTAACGAGCTGCTCGTTGCCTGTCAAATTGAAAGCCTCCGCCTTGAGCGAGAGTCTCATCAAATCCGGCACCGAGCGACAGCGGGTTTTCCTCATCAGCCGGCCGCGGTGGATCTTCACGGTTTTTTCCGCGATCCCGAGTCGGGAGGCGATTTGCTTGTTCAGAAGTCCGGCGAGCACCTGTTCCATCACTTGGAATTCGCGCGGCGTCAGGGTTCCGAGCGCCGCGCGGGCGAGCGTCCGTTCGGCATTGGCCCGGCGGACTTCTCGGGCGACATCGAGCGCGCGGGAGACCGAGGAAAGCAGGGTTTCATCAGCCACCGGCTTGAGCAGGAAATCCACGGCCCCCGCCTTCATCGCCCGCGCGCACATCGGGACGTCACCGCTTCCCGTTAGGAAAACGATCTGCTCGCCATGGCCTTCGAGCGTGGTTTGGAGATGGAAGCCGTCCTGCGGATCGAGCACGAGGCAAACGGGTCCAGGATATTCCTCGCGTTCGAGATAGTCGGCGGCGGAGGCAAAGGTTTCCACGGCGAGCCGGGCGGACCGGAGCAAGCGCTTCAAGCCGCGGCGGACCGACTCGTCGTCATCGACCACGCAGACCAATGCCTCTGCATTCGGCAGTGCCGGAGTCGTTGCGAAATGGGGGGATTCGGGAACCATCATTCGGAGAATGAGACAGCGTCATCATTCCCCGCAATGGTCCGACAGGTCAAGCATGTTGAAGGCTCGATGAGGCTCGATGTAGGACTTTGGTCTGATGGAAATAGCCGGACTTTTGTGCGAGGATACATGCGATTCGTTCATTTTAACCCCCGATCCCCCCCCATTCCGCCCGCCATGAAAACCGCGCTCGCCATCGCCTTGATCGCCCTCTCATCCGCCGGTCTCAGTCCGGGGCAGGATGCCGGAAAGGACAGCGCCGCCATCCCTCCCGAAATGGCCGCCATCCTCGCCAACGACCGCGCCTACGAGGCCGCCTACGCCAAGGCCGATGTCGAGGCGCTCGCCGCCTTTTTCACCGAAGACGCCGAATACACGTCCGACGACGGCCGCATCTTCAGCGGCAACGCCGCGCTCAAGGCCTGCCTGCGCGACGCCTTCCGCGCCAACAAGGGCGCGAAACTCGCGATCACCGTGGATTCCGCGAAGCCGCTCACTTCCGAGGTGCTCGTGGAAAAAGGCTCGACCCGCGTGATTTCCAAAACCGGCGACGTCGCCGAGTCGCTCTACACCGCGGTCCACGTCAAGAAGGACGACCAATGGAAAATCAGCCAGCTCATCGAGACGCCGATGCCGGAAACCACCGCGAACGACCACTTGGCGGAACTTTCCTGGCTGCTAGGTCACTGGGAGGAGGCGGACAAGGAGGCGGGCATGACCATTCACAGCCGCTACCAATGGGCGAGCGGCGGCAATTTCATCACCCGCAACGTCACGGTGAAACGCGGCGACGATCCGGTGCTCGAAGGCTGGCAGATCATCGGCTGGGACCCGGTCGAGGGAGCCATTCATTCATGGACCTTCGACGACGCCGGCGGCTTCTCGCAGGGCTATTGGACCCGCGAGGGTGAACGCTGGCTGGCACGGGAAGCCGGCTACGCCGCGGACGGCAGCCGCACCAGCGCCGATCAAACCATCACCAAAGCCAGCGACGACCGGTATTTCTGGGAGTCCGGCAACCGCACGCTCGACGGCGAGCCACGGCCAGCCATCGGACGCATTGAAATTCGCCGCGTGAAAGGAGAATAAGGCCATGCGCTCAAAATTCGCACTCGTTTCGACGTTCGTGGCGATCCTCGCCATGCTCATTCAGACAACCCCGATCGCCGAGGGCCGCGGCGGAGGGCGCGGCGGCGGTGGCGGGCGAGGTGGTGGGGGCGGCGCACGCAGTAGCGGCGGCGGTAGTTTCTCGCGTTCCAGCGGCGGCTCCTCGCGCGCCTCTTCCGGGTCGCGCTCTTCGAGCTATTCGCGACCCTCCGGCTCAAACTATTCGCGACCCTCCGGTTCGAGCTATTCACGCCCCTCGACCGGCTCGGTCTCGCGGCCTGCTTCCCGGCCTTCCACCGGAAGCGTCTCGCGGCCTTCGACGGGGAACGTCTCCCGTCCATCAAGCGGCTCGGTTTCGCGGCCGTCGCAGCTTCCTTCGGCGGGTGCGTCACGCCCGAGCGGTGGCCGGGTGCCGGGGTCCGCGTCCACCCTGCCTTCCGGAGTGAATCGTCCGTCAGTGGGAAACAGCGCCTCGCAACTTCCTTCCGGCGTGCGTCCGGGAGCCGCGAACCGCCCGTCCCAACTTCCCTCGCGTCCCGGCGGCATTGCTTCGGATCGTCCCGACGGCGGTGCGGCGAGTCGTCCCGGTGCCGGCGGTGCCGGAAATTTCCTCGGCGTCGCAGGAGGCGCCGCTGCCGGTGGCGCGCTTGCCAACCGGCCAAGCCAACGTCCCGCAGGCGGCGACCGCGGATCTTTGGGCGACCGCCGCCCCACCGAGCGCCCGCAGGACCGCGCCAACTGGGGCGAGCGCTCCCAAAACCGCAACGACCAATGGCAGCAGCGCGTGGACAACCGCGGCGAATCCTGGAACAAGTGGCAGGACAACAGCCAGCAACGCCGCGACAATTTCCAACAGAACCGCGAAAGCCGTTGGGACAATCTGCAAAGCGGCCGCGAGGACCGCCAGAACTGGCGCGATCAAAACCGCGAGGACTGGCAGCAACACCGCAACGACATGTGGGACTACCGCCACGACCGCGCCGACGAAGTCTGGGACAATGCCCGGGATTTCTACGACGACTGCTTCGACGACCATTGGTGGGGCGGCTTCGGCTATATCGGCTACCATCCCGTCAATCCCTGGTGGTGGTGGGCACCCGTCACTTGGGCCGCGGCCACCTCCTTCGTCTATGCCACCGCCCCCGACCCGGTCTATGTCGATTACGGGACCACCGTGGTTTACGAGGGCGATACCGTCTATGTGGATAACAAGCCGGTACCGGCCGAGAAATACGACGAGCCGATCGTGGACCTCGCCACCAACGTCGAGCAACCCCCGCCGCCCACTCCGCCGGAAGAGGGCCAGCCCGCCGAGTGGATGCCGCTCGGAGTGTTCGCCCTCGCCCAGGAAAAAAAGGGCGACCCGGTCATGTTCATCCAAATTTCCGTGAACCGGGAAGGCCTCATCAGCGGCGGCTATGAAAGCGTCATCACCGGTGACAAGAAAACCATCGCCGGACAAGTGGACAAGGCCACCCAAAACGTCGCGTGGCGGGTCGGTGACAACACGAAAACCATCTTCACCACCACGCTCGCCAATCTCACCCAGGACGTCAGCACCGTGGCGATCCACTTCGACGACGACCGCGTCCAGACCTGGCTGCTCGTCCGCATGCCGGAGCCCCCGGCCGCCGGCGAGCCTCCGAAACCGCCGGAACTGAGCCGCAAGCCGCCGCCGGTCACCCCGATCCCGCTACCCACCCAATAACCCGATCAACCGCCATGAACTACGACGACGACACGATGAACAACTCGATGGATCTCCGGCGCGAATCGATCCGGAAAACCATCAAACCGATCACGCTCGCCGAGCTCAAGGAGCTCGGCGAGAAGCAATTCCCCATCGTCACCGATCCGTGGTGCGGGAGGTATTTCGATTTCCTCGCGAAGCATGCCGACGACAAGTTCTATCAGGCAACCTCCGCCGAAGGCGCCCGGGTCATCTACAGCAAGGACGCCGGGCAGGGCGTCTGGTTCCTCCCCGGCGGCGGCAAGGGAATCCTCCAGCCCAAAGGACTCCAAGCGCTCAAGGAAATCGTCGCCGCGCTCTGACAGAAGGACCGGGAAACCGGGCCTCAAAGACCCAGCATCTCCTCGATCTCCGATTTGGTGAGGGAGCGGTCGCCGTTCTTGTTGAAGCGGTCGAATTTCTTCTTGCCCTCCTCCTTGTCGCTCTTGCCGGCGGCTTTTCAGGCGGCTTTTCAGGCGGCTTTTCCGGCGTGGTCCGGTCCTTTGGCTTTGTCTGCCTTTTGCGAGTGGCCGTTACCGCCCTTGCCCTGACCCTTGCCGCCTGAGTTGCCTTTGCCGGGTTTCGCGTCCGCCTGAGCGATCACGATGGCCAATGAGCCCAAGAGGGCGACGATGGATTTCATGGAGGGGTGGTTTTTCATAAGGCCACAGATGAGTTTCGAGGTATGCGCGCAGGTGATTGGCATCGCCTGACTGCGCCGCAAGGTTTTGATCAGTCCAGCAGATACTTGGACGCCTGCTCGACGTCCTTGTCGCCGCGGCCGGAGAGGTTGGCGATGAGGATGCAGTCCTTCGGCAGGCTGCCGGCGATTTTCGAGACGTAGGCCATCGCGTGGGCGCTTTCCAGCGCGGGGATGATGCCTTCGCAATGGGCGAGTTCCTTGAAGGCGGCGAGCGCTTCGTTGTCGGTGGCGTAGGTGTATTCGACGCGGCCGATGTCCTGAAGGTAGGCGTGCTCGGGGCCGACGGCGGCGTAGTCGAGACCGGCGGAAACCGAGTGGGTGAGCTCGATCTGGCCGTCGTCGTTGGCGAGCAACCAGGTCTTGGTGCCTTGGAGGACGCCGAGTTTTCCGCCTTGGAAGCGGGCGGCGTGGCGCTCCGGGATGATGCCGTCGCCGCCGGCTTCGACGCCGACCATGCGGACGTTCTCATCTTCGAGAAACGGATGGAACAGTCCGATGGCGTTGGATCCGCCGCCGACGCAGGCGACGAGCAGGTCTGGCAGGCGGCCTTCTTTTTCCAAAATCTGTTGGCGCGCCTCCACGCCGATGACGCGGTGGAAATCCCTAACGATCATCGGGAACGGATGCGAGCCGAGCGCCGAGCCGAGGATGTAGTGGGTGTGATCGACGGTGGCGACCCAGTCGCGCATCGCTTCGTTCACCGCTTCCTTGAGGGTGGCCTGGCCGGCGGTGACGGCGCGGACTTCCGCGCCCATCAGCCGCATGCGGGCGACGTTGAGGGCCTGGCGCTCCATGTCCACTTTTCCCATGTAAACGACGCATTCCATGCCGAAGCGGGCGCAGACGGTGGCGGTGGCCACGCCGTGCTGGCCGGCGCCGGTTTCCGCGATGATGCGCTTTTTCCCAAGGCGTTTGGCGAGCAGGATTTGGCCGATGGCGTTGTTGATCTTATGGGCTCCGGTGTGGAGCAGGTCCTCGCGTTTCAGGTAGATTTTCGCGCCGCCGAGGACTTCGGTCCAGCGTTCGGCGAAATAGAGTGGCGTCGGGCGGCCGCAGTAGTTGTGCAGCAGGTCATCGAGTTCCGCCTGGAATGCCGGGTCGGCCTTGGCGGCGGCGTAGGCGGTCGAGAGCTCCTGCAGCGGAGCCATCAGGGTTTCCGGGACGAACATCCCGCCGAATTGGCCGAAGTGGCCGGTGGCGTCGGGAAGGGCGGAAGTGGGAGAAGTTGCGGTGGCCATGGACGGCGGCAGTGTTTGGCGGGATGCCGCGTGATTCAAGGGGAGATTTCTCACGGCAGCTTCCAGGCGGCGCGGAATTTCCGGTATTCGGCTTGCGGCAGGAGAACGTAAAGCGGGCGGCGGGCCGGGTCGATTTGGGAAATCAGCCACTCAAGTTTGGGCTTTTCCATGGTGGTGCAGCCGGCGGTGGGCGCGGCTCCGTCGCGCCGCCAGATGTGGAAAAAAATGGATGAGCCGGCGTTGGGCGTGACGTCCGGCGGGGCGTTGTGGGCGACGAAGAGTTTGAGCGAATGGACCGGGTCGGTTTGCTTCATCTGCTGCTTTTTCTCCCACGCGGTGGCGGGCTCGTGGTCGAGGACGACGTTTCTGTTATACTGGGGCGACGCGGGGTCTTCCACCCAGAGATCGCGGGAAGTCACCTGTCGGTAGGGCAGGGCGGGGTTTTTGGCGATGGCAGGCGAGTAGCCCCAGGCGCCGCCGATGGAGAAAACTCCGGCGGGAGAGCGGTTGTCGCCTTCTTTTTTGGTGACCGCTCCGGCGGGGACAGGGTGGCGGCCTTTGCCCCAGACGAGACCGTCTTTTCCGAGGCGGCCTTGCCACGGTGCGCTGACGGGTTTCCAGTCAGCGCCAGATTTCTGATAGAGGCGGAGGGTGACGTGCGAGCTGTCCCAGCCGTCGGCGGTGCCGACGAGGCATTGGGTGGAGTTCGCCGGGAGCTCGAAGGCGGCGGCGGGGAGAAGGGTGCTGAGGACGAGGAGGAGGGATTTCATGGGAAGATTTGGAAGATGAAGAGGGAGCAAGATGCTCCCGACACGGTCTGGAGCGGGGACGCTCCAGCCACTGCGGGGACGCTCCAGCCACTTGGACCTTCGGTCAAGGTTTGGTGTGGGCGGTCAGGGTGGCGCGGACGTCGCCGATGAAGGCGGTGGCGCGGAGTTCGACGGGGATGCGGTCGGCGTCGTCGCTGAGCCAGAGGGTGGCGTCTTTTTTGAGCTTCTTGTAAGGGCGGAGTTCGAGGGTTTTGCGGTCGATCTTGTGCATGCCCAGGGTGAGGCGGATGGTGTTGCGGCCGGCATGAATCTCGCGGCCCTGGACTTTGAGGCGGAGCAGATAGGGATTGTCGAACGGGTGGATGACCAGGGTGATGTGGTCGCCGGCGTCGAGCTTCTGGCTGCGGACGTGGAGCATGGCTGAGAAAATGTCGAAGACCGGGGCGAAGCGGAAAATCCGGTCGGTTTGCGGGGTGGCTCCGGTCTTGGAAATTTTGATGATTTCCCGGCTCTCGACCCGGTCCGGGAAGTGGCGGACGGTGGTGGTGGCGGTTTCCTTCTTGTCGGTTTCCACGGAATGGAAGTAGCGCGGACGCAGGCTGGCGGGGCTGAGTTCGGACCAGAAGTCGCTGTGATAGGGGAAGAGCAATGCCGCTGCTCCGTGGCTGGACGAGCTGGAACGGATGACGTAGGGGCCCGGCTTTTTGGCGGCGGGCGGAGCGAATTCCATCCGGATCGAGCCGGCGTTGATCATCCCGTTCCAGCTCACCTGGAGGTCGAGCACGGTGGGCGCGAGCATGGGAAACGGGCCGGGCGAGGGTGGCGTGAGCTCGGCCTGCCAGGCGGGTGCCGCCGTGGCGAGGGGGACAAAGAGCAGGAAAAGGAGGATCGACCGACAGTAGGTGAGCATGCGGCGTGAAACGATCATCCGCGGGAAATTATTCACCGGAAGGCAGGAAGACCGGCTCCGCGCGCGGCGGGAGGACTCCCGGGCCGCTGTCGAAGCTCGTATCCAGCCGCTCCTCGCTGACGGGCATCGGCCGGAACGACTCGGAGTGGGTGTCCACGCGGAATTCGAGTTTCATCACGTCGCGGTTGGTCTCCGCCATTTGGTCGAGCAGATCCTGATTTTGATTCTGGAGTTTCTCCATTTTGGACACGAGCGCCTCGAAGAATTTTTTCTGGGAGGCGTCGGTGGCGGGCGCCGGATGCTGAGGGGCTTGGGCGAGGAGCTTGGGCGCGGCGGGAGCGGCCGGTGTTAGGCCGGCGGGTTTCGCGGGCGACGCAGCGGGAAGCCCCGTTTGGATCGCGGTGGCGAATTGCCGCACGGACCACCAGTGGCTGACTCCCGCGGCGGACATGGCGGCGAGGGCCAGGCCGCAGATCATGGGAACGGTCGAAGGTTTCATCGCTAGTGGTTGGTGGCGGGTTTGGACTCGGGCTGAGGTTGGGGTTCCGGCTTCGGCAGGGAAACAAGGAGCTGTTGGAGGCTGTCGATCGCGGTGCCGAGTTGCTTGGACTCTTCATCAAGCTGGCGGATGGAGTTGGCGAGGATGGCGCCGACCGTGGCGGTTTGCTGATAGCCGAGGGTGTTTTCGTAGCCGGGCTCTGAAATGGTGAAGACCTTCGCGCCGTCGGCGTCCGGGATGAGAAGGTGCGGGCGGATCGTCAGGGTGATCTTGGAGCCGGGGGAAACTTCCACCTCGCGGGTGAACGGCGGGGCGCTGTCGGAGGCGTCGAGGCGCCAGCCGGCCGGTGCTTGCGCGAGCGGTTTCGCGGGGAAAGGGGCGAGTAGTTTGACTTGGGCGGGATCGATGGCGCCTTTTCCGGTGCGGAGTTTCTCCACCCGCACGGCGAGCTCGTTCTCGGGCTTGGGGGCCTCCGGCTCGGTGGCGACGGCATCCGGTGGCGCTTGCTCCGGGGGAGCGGCGATGGCGGTTTCCTCCGGAGGATGTTCGGTGACGAGGACGGGTTTGGATTCTTCTTTGGCCGGGGCAAGCGCTTCGCCGACAGGATCGAGGGTCACGGAAACCTCGTTGGGTTTCTCTGGGTTGCGGTTTTGGAACTTCTCGATGGCCTCGAGAACGGGGTCCGCCTTGGGTTCTTCGGCGGCCTTTTGGGCGTCGCCCCAAAGGGCGCCGAGGAGGGTGATCG
>NZ_JBIKBQ010000114.1:0-13057 GCF_058122085.1 Luteolibacter sp.
GGCGGCGGCGCTTCGGCGACGGCCCGATGCTTCTCGCCGCGGCGGTTCTGGCGACTTCCCCGCTGCTCGTTTACTACAGCCGGATGTTCATCCACGAGTCGCTGCTGGTGCTGTTCGGGATGCTGGCCCTGGTCTCGCTGACCCGCGCGCCGCGCTGGGGCGTCCCGGGATTGCTCGTCGGCCTGATGTTCGCCACCAAGGAGAGCTTCGCCATCAGCATGATCGCGTGGTCGGGCGCGGCGGTGATGGTCGCCCTGGAAAACCGCAGGCAGCTCGACCGCGCGTGGTGGATTTCCACGTGGCGGGAATACCGCGTCCCCGTCGCCACCTCGCTGCTAACCGCCGCGCTGGTCTCGGGATGGTTCTACACCGACGGCTTCCGCCAGCCGCACGGCGCGATCGACGCGGTGCGCACCTTCTTCGTTTATGAAACCGTGGCCGGACATGACAAACCCTTCGGCTATTATTTCCACCTGCTCGCGCTGCCCGCGAAATCCGGCGGCGTCTGGTGGTTTGGCACGCCGGTGGCGGCGCTCGCACTGCTAGGTTTCGCCACCAACTTCCGCCGACCCGTCGTCCGTTTCATCGGCTACTCGGCGGCCGGGCATTTCGTGATTTACAGCCTCATCGCCTACAAAACGCCGTGGCTCGCCTGCCTGCCGTGGGCGCAAGTCTGCCTGCTCGCCGGCTTCAGCGTCGCGGGGTTTTCCACGCATCGGCTGTGGCTGAAAATTTCAATCAGCCTGCTGGCCGGCACCTGTCTCGTCACCCAGTTCACCCAGGCAAGACGCGCCACCGGCCGCTTCGCCTCGGACGCGCGCAATCCCCTCGCCTACGTCCCGACCCGTCCCGACATCGAGACGCTCGCGCCGTGGCTGGAACAACTCCGCCAGTCAGCGCCCGGAAATTCGCTGGAGCCGGTGGCGGTGATCGGCTCGGATTACTGGCCGCTGCCGTGGTATCTGCGCTCGTTCGTAAAAATCGGTTACTGGCCGCTGCCGCCGGACAACCTCGCCTCCATGCCACTCGTCTTCGCCATGCCGGAAACCGCGGAGGCCGTGGCGAACCAGCTCGCACAATCCCACACCGCGCTGCCCCGCGGCCTGCGCGCGGAAGTGCCGGTGATCCTGTTCGTCAGAAACGACATCTGGAACCAATGGATGCTATCCGGAAAATGACGCCTTTTCCAACAGCCCGCCTGTTCACCCACGAGGCGATGAACACGACCTTTTACCTGCGGATTTGCGAAGCCGCGGAAGCCACCGCGCGCGACATGGCGCGGGAGTGTTGCGACCATCTCGATTTCCTCGAAGCCCGTCTCAGCCGCTTCATCGAGGACAGCGACGTTTCGCTCATCAACCGCATGCAGGCCGGCCAGACGCTCTACATCAACGAGCTCACCCACCAGTGCTTGTTAGCCGCGCTCGACGCCTACGCCCGCACCGGCGGCTTGTTCGACATCACGCTCGGCAGCCGCATCGAGCACCGGAAGTCCGGCGACTCCGGACCCGTCCCGCCGCTCACCGGCCAGCTCACGATCCATCCGGACGTCCCCGCCGTCACCTGCGGCGCGCCCGGCCGCGAGATCGACCTCGGCGGCATCGGCAAGGGCTTCGCGCTCGACCAGCTCCGGCTGCGGCTCCTCGACTGGGGCGCGGAAGGCGGGCTGCTCACGGCGGGCGCCAGCTCGATGCTCGCCTTCGGCCCGCACCCGTGGCCGGTCGAACTAACCGGCGACGCGGAATCAGAACGCATCGCCCTTTTCAACCAATCCCTCAGCGCCTCGGGCACCGCGATCCAAGGCAGCCACATCATCCACCCCGCCGGGGAAACCGCGATGCCCGCCGAGCCCTGCCGCCGCGTGTGGGTCACCGCGCCCACCGCCACGCTGGCGGAAATCTGGTCCACCGCGCTGATGCTGGTCGAGCCGGGCGAGATCTCGGATTTCATCGCCGACGAGGAAACGATCGGCACCGTGCATCTCCAGATCGATGACCGGCCCGTGCTTCTCCCGCACGCGATTGGGGATTGCAGAACGTGATTTGGGGATTAGAAAGCGGCGGCGGATTTCCCACCGATTGGGTCCGCCATCCTCACCATCCACCATTGATTCCATGTCATCCCCAGCCACCACTCCGCAGTCCGCCATTGTCATCGGCGGCACGATCGCCATCGACCACGTCAAAACTCCGGACGCGGAGGCTGCCAATCTGCTGGGCGGGTCGGCGGCTTACGCGGCGCTGGCGGCTTCGTTTTTCAGCCAGTCGGTGTCGCTGATCGGGATCATCGGCCATGATTTCCCGCAGGAGCACCTGGCGATGCTGGAAATGCGCGGGATCTCGCTCGACGGGGTGGAGCGCTCGGAAAACGAGTCGTTCACCTGGTCCGGCGAATACCATGCGAACATGAACGAGCGGACGACCCACCGGGTGGGCTTGAATGTCTTGGAGAGCTGGCAGGTGAAGGTGCCGGCCGCATCGGCGGGGGCGGCGGTCGTGGTGCTGGCGAACATGTCGCCGGACAACCAGATGGAAATGCTCGGCCAGTGCGGGATCGGGAACGGCGCCGCCGCGGGCTCGCGGTTCGTGATCGCGGACACCATGGATCTGTGGATCGAGATCGCCAACGAGCGCTTGCACGAGGTGCTCCCGCAGCTGGATTTGTTCGTGCTCAACGAGGGCGAGGCGCGGGAGCTGGCGAGGACTTCGAATTTGATCAAAGCCGGACGACTGCTTTTGGAAAAGGGCCCGCGGCATGTGGTGATCAAGCTGGGAGAGTTCGGAGCGATTTTGTTTTCGTCGTCCGGGGATTCGGAAATCGAGGTGTTCCGCGCATCCGCCTGGCCGCTGGAAGTGGTGGCGGACCCGACGGGCGCCGGGGATACTTTCCTAGGCGCGATGGCGGGCTATCTTGCGGCGCAGGGGGCTCCTCCCTACGCGCCGGCGGCTCTGCGTCAGGCGATCGTGCAAGGCTCGATGCTGGCTTCGTTCACGTGCGAGGCGTTCTCGACGCGGCGGCTTGAAGAGCTGTCGTCAGAGGATCTCGCGGCGCGGCTGGATTTGTTCCGCGCAGCGACGCATTGGTGATCTTGGGCGGTCTGCCCTCAATACATCGTCAGATGATTTGAGCCGCAGCTTCGCGGGTGGCGGCTTGGACGTCACTTGACGTGAGGAGATCGGAAACGATGACGACGCGGCGGGCTCCGGCGGCGAGGACTTGCGGCAGGGTTTGGCGGGTGATGCCGCCGATGCAGAAGGCGGGGATTTGACTGCCGACTTCGCGCTCCATGACGGCGATTTCCTCAAGACCGATGGCCGGGCGGCCGGCTTTGGTGGGGGTCGGGAAAAGCGGGCCGAAACCGATGTAGTCGAACCCTTCGGCGAGGGCGGCGCGGGCCTGGCCGAGGGAATGGGTGGAGCGGCCGATGAGTTTGCCGGGACCGACGATTTCGCGGGCTGCGGCGAGCGGGCCGTCATCCTGGCCGATGTGGACGCCGTCGGCATCGAGGGCGGCGGCGAGAGCGGGGAAATCGTTGAGAATGAAGGGAACTCCGGCGGCGCGGCAGAGCGGAAGCAGGCGGCGGGCGACGCGTTCGATGGTGGCGAGGTCTTTGCCTTTGGCGCGGAGCTGGAGGAGGTGGGCGCCGCCGGCTAACAAAGAGCCGGTGGCTTCTTCCGCACAGGCCTCCGGGGTATAGCCGAGGTCGAGGATGCAGTAGAGACGCGGGTCATTCATAGGTCTTATAGGTCATATATGTAGGTCATATAGGACCTATCTCTTCTCACTTCACGCGCTCTTCCAAATACCTCGCGACCCAGCCGATGTCATACGTCCCCGCCGCGAAATCCGGGTGGGCGATGATTTCCTGTTGGAAGGGAATGGTCGTCTTGATGCCGCGGATCATGAACTCGCCGAGGGCGCGCTTCATGCGGGCGATGGCGATCTCGCGGGTGGCTCCGGTGACGATGAGCTTGGCGATCATCGAGTCGTAGTGCGGCGGCACGGTGTAGCCGGAATAGACGTGGGTGTCCACGCGGACGCCTTTGCCGCCGGGGGCGTACCAAAGGTCGATGGTGCCGGGGCTGGGAGTAAAGTTGTTGAACGGGTCCTCGGCGTTGATGCGGCACTCGATGGAGTGGCCGCGCGGCTGGGCCTCGAGCACGTGGCGGGAGAGCGGCTCGCCGGCGGCGACGCGGATCTGCTCCTTGATGAGCTCGCAGCCCATCACCTCCTCGGTCACCGGGTGCTCGACCTGGATCCGGGTGTTCATTTCCATGAAATAGAAATTCTCGGCCTTCTCATCGACGAGGTATTCGATGGTGCCGGCGTTCTGATAGCCGATGTTCTTGATCAGGCTGACGGAGGCCTCGCCCATCCGCGCGCGGAGCTCGGGGGTGAGCAGCGGCGACGGGCATTCCTCGATGATCTTCTGGTTGCGGCGCTGCATCGAGCAGTCGCGCTCGCCGAGGTGGATGAAATTCCCGTGGGAGTCGCCGATGACCTGGAACTCGACGTGGTGGGGATTGAGGACGAGTTTTTCGAGATAACAATCGCCGTTGCCGAAGCAGGCGACAGCCTCGTTAGATGCTGCTTGGAACAGGCTGATGAACTCCTCTTCCTTGAAACAAGGGCGCATGCCGCGGCCACCACCGCCGGCGGTGGCTTTGATCATGACCGGGAGGCCGATTTTTTTCGCGGCGGCGAGCGCGGTTTCGGCGTCCGGCATGATGTCGGTGCCGGGAGTGATGGGCACGCCGTTAGCGATGGCGGTGGCGCGGGCGGTGGCCTTGTCGCCCATCATGGAAATCACCTGATGGGACGGCCCGATGAAGGTGAGGCCGGAGCTGGCGCAAATCTCGGCGAAGCGGGCGTTTTCCGATAGAAAACCGTAGCCGGGGTGGATCGCGTCCGCGCCGGTGATCTCCGCGGCGGCGATGATGCGGTCGATCTTGAGGTAGGATTCCTTGCTGGAGGCGGGGCCGATGCAGACGGCTTCGTCGGCGAGCTGGACGTGCATCGAATCGACGTCGGCCTCGGAATAGACGGCGACGGATTCGACGTCGAGCTCGCGGCAGGCGCGGATGATGCGGAGGGCGATTTCACCGCGGTTGGCAACTAGGACGCGCTTGAACATGGTTGGAGAAGTGGAAACTGATCGGACAGGAAGCGTCACTTGATGCGGAAGAGGACGTCGCCGTATTGCACGGGAGTGGAGTCTTCCGCGACGTAGGCGCAGATGGTGCCGGCGCGCTCGGCCTTGATCTCGTTCATGACCTTCATGGCCTCGATGATGCAAAGCGTCTGGCCGATGGAGACGACGCTGCCGACATCGACGAAATTCGGGGCGTCCGGAGCGGGCTTCAGATAGAAAGTGCCGACCATCGGCGAGGTGATTTCCACGCCGTCGGCGACAGGTGCGGCGGGGGCTGCGGCGGGAGCCGGGAGAGCCGCGGCGGCGGGTGACGGGGCTTGCGCGGCCGGGAGCGAGGCGAGCAGGCCGCGGAGATCATCGAGGTCCGCGCCTTTCTTGAGTTTGAGGTGAAAGTCCCCTTTGGTGAGGTCGAAGTGGGTGAGCCCGTGCTCATTCATGAGTTCGACGATGCGGCGGATTTCCTGGAGTTCCACGGTGAGAGAAGGTTTGGAGTTGGGATGGACGAGCGCCGGTCCGACGGGACGGGTCTCGTGGGCGCTAGCTAGAAGGAGCGGGCAGAGAGCGTCAAGCGGAATGGGCCGATGACGAGACGCCACTCAAAGCACCCCGAACCGCTGCACCAGCGTTTGCTTCCGGAACTCGAAGATCATCTTGAGCTTCGCCCGGACGAAGACCGCGTGGGCGATCGCCCCGAAGGGACCGAAGCCCAGGCCGTAATGGACCAGGTCGCGCATCACCACGCCGCCGGGGATTTCCTCGAAGCTGTGGCGGTGGTGCCAGAATTTATACGGACCGAACCGCTGCTCATCGACGAAGGATTTCCCCTCGTCCACGGCTTTGATTTCGGTGACCCACGGCACCCAGACGCCGGGCAGAATCTTCACCTTGTAGGTGATGATCTGACCTTCATACATCTTCTCGCCGGGCAGGCTGACGATTTTGAAGCCGAGGGCGTCGGGTGTGATTTCGTCGAGGTTCCGCGGCGATGAGAAGAATTCCCAGGCGGCGGCGAGGGAGATGGGCAGGCGTTGTTCCTGCTCGAGCGTGTGGAGGGTCATGGCTGCGGGAAGGTGGCGCGGGTGCCCGGCGGCGCAAGGCGGGCATTTTCGCAAGTTCCTTGTGCCGGGCGGATGAAGCGGCTAATTCATCCGCCATGGATTTTGAAACATTGAGCGCGTGGGCGGACGAGGAATTGAAGGCATTGGTGAAAATCCTGCCGAAGGACATTCAGGACGCGGCGGAAAAAGTGGCCGTCGCCTTCGAGGAAAAACCCGGCCAGGGCGCCTACGACGAGGAGTTGGAAGGCGACGAGCTCGGGCTGTTTGAAGGCCCGTCCGCGATGGACGAGGCGGGCTTGGAAGAACTCCCGCGCATCCGGCTTTTCCTCGTGAACCTGTGGGAATGGACCGGCGAGGAGGAGCACGACTACCGCGACGAAGTGGGCACCACCTTCCTCCACGAGCTCGGCCACTACCTCGGCTGGGACGAGGAGGAAGTCGCGGAGCGCGGGCTGGAATAAGCGCCGGGACTTCCACTATCATCCTCCCGGAAATCCGGCTATTTCAGACACCTCTCCAAACCAAAACACCATGGACATTCTCGGATTCATCAAAGGCGAACTGCTGGAAATCATCGAATTCAACGACGACTCGCGCGACACGCTCTCATGGCGTTTTCCCGATGAGGACAAGACGATCAAGAACGGCGCGCAGCTGATCGTCCGGGAAAGCCAGGCCGCGCAGTTCGTTTATCTGGGACAATACGGCGACTGCTTCAGTCCGGGCAAGCACTCGCTGGTGACGGATAACATCCCCGTCCTCAACAAGCTGAAAGGCTGGAAATACGGCTTCGAGTCACCGTTCAAGGCGGACGTCTATTACGTCACCACCCGCCTCTTCACCGGCAACAAGTGGGGCACCGCGAACCCGATCATGATGCGCGACGCGGACTTCGGCGTCGTCCGCCTGCGGGCCTTCGGCTCCTTTGATTTCCGGATCGTGAACCCGCCGGTATTCCTCAAGGAGGTCGCCGGCACCGACCACCATTTCCGGCTCGATGAATTCGCCGACACGATGCGCTCGCGGATCGTCAGCATTTTCAGCGACGCGCTCGCCTCCGCCGGCGTGCCCGCGCTCGACGTGGCCTCGCGCTACTCGGAACTCGGCGACGCCTTGCTGCCGCTCATCAACCCGCAGGTCACCGCGAAGTATGGCATCGAGATCACCAGCTTCATCGTCGAGAACGTCTCCGTCCCGCCGGAAGTCGAGGCAGCCATCGACAAGCGATCGAGCATGGGCGCCATCGGAAACCTCAACGACTACGTGAAATTCCAAATGGCTGAATCCATGACCAAGGGCGGCGATGGTGGAGGTTCTCCCGCTGCGGCTGCGGGCCAGATGGCAATGGGCTTCGGCATGGCGCAGGAAATGATGAAAAACATGCAACAGCCGCCTCCGCTTCCCGCCGCAGCCGCCTCCTCCGCCGGATTTCCCGAACTCCTCAGCCCGGCCCAAGCCGCGGAAATCCTCGGCGTGTCCGAGGCCGACGTCATCGCCTCGATCGATGCCGGGGACTTGAAAGGCAAGAAGATCGGCGCTGCCTATCGGATTTCCCGCGCCGCCCTCGACGCCTTCCTCGCCGAGTAACCGCCACCATGGCCGAAGTCAGCGCGCTCAAGAAACATCCCTGCCCGGAATGCGGCGGGGATGCCGAGTGGAATGCGGCCAAAAAAGCGCTCGCCTGCCCGTATTGCGGAACCGTCCTGCCATGGACCGACGGCGAGGACGCGCTGGCCGCGCAAATCGTCGAGCACGATCTGGAAGAAGCCATCGCGGCGATCCAACCCGAAACGCGCGGGCTCAAGGCCGAGAAAAAATCCGTGAAATGCGAGAGCTGTCAGGCCATCAGCATTTCCGATCCCGACCGCGCCGCCCAGCGCTGCGATTTCTGCGGCTCTCCGTCCATCGTCCCCGTGGACGAGCTCGCAGACGTCATCACCCCGGAGAGCCTGCTGCCCGCGGTGATTTCCGCCACCCAGGTCCGCGACCAGCTCCGCGCCTGGTATGGCAGCCGCTGGTGGGCTCCGTCGAAGTTGAAGCGCGCCGCTCTCACCGACACCCTGTGCGGAATCTATCTGCCCTACTGGACCTTCGACGCGCACGTCGATGCCTACTGGACCGCCGAATCCGGATACCATTACTACGTCACGGAAACCTATCGCGACTCCAACGGAAAGACCGCCACCCGCCAGGTTCGCAAAACCCGCTGGGAGGACAGCTCCGGCCAGTTGGAGCATTTCTTCGATGACGACGCCGTCCCCGGAACCGTCGGCGTCCACACCGCACTGCTCAGGAAAGTGGAGCCCTTCCCCACCCTCACCGACCTCAAACCCTACGAACCCGCCTACGTCCGCGGCTGGACCGTGGAGCGCTATCAGGTCGACCTGCGGCAGGCCTCGCAGACCAGCAAGCAGCAGATGGAAGCCGTCATCCAGCAACTCTGCTCCCGCGAAGTCCCTGGCGACACCCAGCGGAACCTGCAAGTCGAGTCCACCTATCAGGGCTGCACGTTCAAACACATCCTCGTCCCCGTCTGGCTCGCCACCTACACCTACGGCTCCAAATCCTTCCAGGTCGTCGTCAACGGCTACACCGGAACAATGGCCGGCGAGCATCCGCTGAGCTGGGTGAAAATCGCTCTCGCCGTCCTCGCCGTGCTGCTAGTGTTCGCCGTTATCATCCTTCTCAACCAGCGGTAAAATCCCCTCGCCCGCCTTCCGGATCGCCGCCGGATAGAGCCGGTGCTCCACCACCTGGATCCGCGCGTGGAGCGACTCCGCCGTATCACCCGCAAGAATCGGCACGGCCTCCTGCAAAATCACCGGCCCGGTATCCATCCCGTCGTCCACGAAGTGCACGGTGCATCCCGCTTCGGTCGCGCCTGCTTCCAGTGCCTGCTTCCACGACTCCAGACCGGGAAACGCCGGCAGCAGCGAGGGGTGGATGTTCAGAATCCGCTCCGAGAAAACATCCAGCAGCGGCCGTTTCACCAAGCGGAGAAAGCCAGCCAGACACACCAGCTCCACTCCCGCGTTCTTCAGCCGCCGCGCCGTTTCCGCCTGCGCTTCCTCGGGAAACTTCGTCTTGAAGCCCCGGCAGTCGATCACGCCCGTCGCGATCCCGCGCTGGCGCGCGCGCTCCAGGATGAACGCGTCCGGGTTGTCCGAGAGCACGATGGCGATGCGCGCGTCGAGCGTCCCCGCATCGATCGCGTCAAGGATCGCCTGCATGTTTGAACCAGAACCAGAACCGAGAACGCCGAGCACCATGCGCTTGGTTTAGGCGACCTGCCCGCCATGCCAAGCGCCAAATCCCCGCTCCCCGACTTGGCGCTTGGAAACCTCCTGGGCAACGGATAATCAAAACCCATGCATGACTCCCGCATCGACGCCCTCGCCCGCCAACTGGTCCGCTATTCCACCGCACTCAAAAAGGGCGAGAAGGTCCTCATCGACCTCCACGACGTCCCCGACTCCATCGGCCTCGCCCTCATCCGCGAGACACGGGCGAAGGGCGCGCTGCCGTTCGTTAGGATCCATCAGAGCCGCGTCACCCGCGAAATGTTCAAGGGGGCCGAGGACTCCCAATACGAAATCATCGCCAAGCACCTGCTCGCCGAGATGAAGGACATGGACGCCTACATCGCCGTCCGCGGCGGCGGCAACATCGCCGAAAACTCCGACGTGCCCGCCGACCGCATGCGCCTGGCCATGAAACACATGCGCCCCGTCCTCGACCACCGCATCAAGAAAACCAAGTGGTGCGTCCTGCGCTGGCCCTCCTCCTCGATGGCCCAACAGGCAGGAATGAGCACCGAGGCATTTGAAAACTTCTATTTCGACGTCTGCCTGCTCGACTACAAGGCGCTGATTCCCGCCATGAACGCGCTCAAAAAGCTGATGGACAAGACCGAGAGCGTTCACATCAAAGGCCCCGGCACCGATCTGCGTTTCTCGCTCAAAGGCATCAACACGCTCACCTCCGGCGGAAACTACAACATCCCCGACGGCGAGGTCTTCACCTCCCCGGTCCGTGATTCCGTGGAAGGCCACATCTTCTACAACGCCCCCACCATCTATCAGGGCATCCCCTTCGACGGCATCCGCCTGGAGTTTTCCAAGGGGAAAATCATCAAGGCCGAGGCCGGCGCCCGCACCAAGGAGCTCAACAAGATCCTCGATAGCGACGAAGGCGCGCGCTACATCGGCGAGTTCGCCCTCGGCTTTCACCCCGGCATCCGCGAGCCGATGCGCGACATCCTGTTCGACGAGAAAATCTGCGGCTCGTTCCATTTCACCCCCGGCCAGGCCTACGAGGACGCCGACAACGGCAACCGCTCGCAAGTCCACTGGGACATGGTCAGCATCCAGCGCAAGGACTGGGGCGGCGGCGAGATCTGGTTTGACGGAAAGCTGATCCGGAAAGACGGTGTCTTCCTGCCAAAGGCCTTGGAAAAACTCAACGGATAGAAGATAAATAGGTCGTATAAGTCCTATACGACCTATGCCCCATCATCCCAATCTTGCCAGTCGGGCTGGAATACCTAGTCTCGCCACCGTGAACGAACCGTTTCCTGTTTCCCCGCCGCGCGCCTGGGCGGAGATCGACCTTGGCGCGCTGGGAAAAAACCTGGCCGTCGCCCGCGAGGCGTTCGGCGGCGGTTTGATGGCGGTGGTGAAGGCCGGCGCGTACGGCCACGGTCTGGAGGAAATCGCGAAGGCGCTGGCGGCCGAGGACATCGCGTTTTTCGGCGTCGCCAATGTCGGCGAGGCCCGCCGGATCCGCAATGCGGGCGTGGCGACCCGCATCTATCTGCTCGGGGCGACCTGGTCGGAGGAGCGCGAGGAAATCGTCGCCCGCGAGTGGACGCCGTGCGTTTCCTCGATCGATGAGGCGGAGCATTTCAACCGCATCGCCGCCAACCACGGCAAGCGCCTCAAGGTCCATCTCGCGGTGGACACAGGCATGGGCCGCGGCGGCTTCGTGGCGGAGCATCTGCCGGAAAAACTCGCGCTGCTCGAGCGCATGGCAAACCTGGAGATCGAAGGGATCGGCTCGCACTTGCCCTCGGCGGATGAGGACGCGGAGTTCACCTTGCGGCAGTTCGAGCGGTTCCACGCGATCATTCGCGAGCTCGGCGGCGCGGAGCGGTTCAAGTGGATGCATCTTTCCAACAGCGCAGGCTTGTTAGGTTTCGACCAGGGCTTGTGCAACCTATCCCGCCCCGGACTGATGCTTTACGGCGTCTCGCCGCTGCCCGGATTTCAGGAGCGGCTGGCCACCGTGATGACCTTGAAATCACGGGTCACGCTCGTCCGCGGCATGCCGGCCGGACACGGGATTTCCTACGGCCGGCAGTTCGTGACCACCAAGCCCACGCGGGTCGCCACCGTCGGCATCGGCTACGGCGACGGCTACCCGCGCCAAGTCTCGGGAAACGCCGCGGACGTGTGGATTCGCGGCCGCCGCCTGCCGATTCTCGGCCGGGTCACAATGGACCAGATGATGGTCGATGTCACCGCGGCCGAGGACGTGACGGAGGGCGACGAGGTCGAAATCTTCGGACCTAACATTCCAGTGGCCGAGATCGCGGTCAAAGCCGACACCATCGTCTGGGAAGTTTTCACCGGCATCACGCCGCGGGTGCTGCGCTGTTATCACGAATAACAACGAGGAAATGCCGACGGCGATGACGAGAAGCGAGAACAGTTGAATTTTCATGGAGCGTGGTGAGGTCGTGGTTTTTATTCCAAGATCGTTCGCAGCGTAATCCCGCTGACGGCGGGGTCAGCCCGTATCCCGCGACAGAGATGGTTCCCAACCGTCGCGGTGACCCTCAATCACCGCTTGGTGGATCGCGGCGCCTCTGCTATCCCCTCCCCCGTGATTTGCATTGATCCCTCCGCTCCCGATCCGGCTGATGGCGAAAAGCTCGCCAACTACACCGGCCAGGTGCCGTGGAGTTATCTGGCGCCCCACTCGCTCAAGGGCAGCCTGTATTTCGTCGATCCCGCGCTGGAGCTCGAAGACGTCGGCGCGGCGATTTCCGCCAACCGGACGGCGCAGGTGGAAGCGTGGTTGAAAGCCGGCGATCTGGTGAAAATCGAAGCCCTCCACGCCGCGCAATGGGAGCACGGCGATGCCGAATTCGAGGCGCTGGTGGTCTCGCCTTTCGTGCTTTGCCGCCCGGCCTGAGCGGCCGCGGTGGTGCGGAGCGGGTGATCTTTTTCTAGATTTCCCGCAGCAGGCGTGCCATATTGCACAGCCGCATTTCCTCCCATCCATGCGCTTAAAGGGTGTTTTGCGGAACCTCAACCATAAGGAGACACGCAAATGAACGACCCCGTCACATCCAACATCAACGCATCGATCCAGAAGACCAACGAGTGGCTGGTCAGCGTCGAACATGAATTGCACGACGACAACCGGCAGGCGGCTTACCACGCCTTGCGATCCGTCATGCATGTCCTGCGCGACCGGCTCCCGGCCGACGAAGCGGCTCATCTCGCGGCGGGCTTGCCAGCCCTTCTGCGCGGCATTTACTACGAGGGCTGGTCCCCGGCAAACAAGCCGGAAAAGCTCAACAAACAGCAGTTTCTCGACCGCATCCAGTCGAGCTACTCCGGCCCCGGCGCGCTGAACCCGCTGCGCTGCGCGACCGCCGTGTTCGCCGTCCTCCAACAGCGGATCGGCGCCGGCGAAATCGGCGACGTCCGCAGCATCCTGCCGCGCGAAATCGAGGAACTCTGGCCGAAAGCCTCATGACTTTACCGACTCCCCGGACGGCACCCGAATCATCCGGTGACGTCCGGCCGCCTGTTTCCCGGGGCGGGGGGGCCCAACCCGC
>NZ_JBIKBQ010000115.1:0-12704 GCF_058122085.1 Luteolibacter sp.
CTCCACCGGCCCGTCCCAGCGCGAAAGAGCAATCCGAGCTTGCTGGGGAGATCAAGTTCTCGTATCAAATGTCCATCAGCCAGCCCGCTGAGATTTTAACAATTTAACGGAAAGAAAAATTTCCCCAGAACAAACCAACACATGAAACCAAACCAACTCAGCCTGTCCTTGCTGACACTCACTGCGGCGCTGGTCGGCGCAGTCAGTTCCGCTCACGCACAGGACAAGAAGCCCAACATCCTGGTCATCTGGGGTGACGACATCGGCCAATTCAACATCAGCGCCTACAACAACGGCATGATGGGCTACAAGACACCGAACATCGACCGTATTGCCAAAGAAGGCGCACTCTTCACCGACTGGTATGGCCAGCAGAGTTGCACCGCCGGACGCGCCGCCTTCATCACCGGCCAATCGCCGATCCGCACGGGTCTCACCAAAGTGGGACTTCCGGGCGCTCCGGAAGGCATGACGAAAGCCGATCCCACGGTAGCCACCTTGCTCAAGGCGCAGGGTTATATGACCGGCCAATTTGGTAAAAACCACCTCGGCGACCGCGACGAAATGCTTCCCACGGCTCATGGCTTCGATGAATTCTTCGGCAATCTCTATCACCTCAATGCGGAAGAAGAGCCGGAAAATCCCGACTATCCGAAGGATCCCGAATTCAAGAAAAAGTTCGGCCCCCGCGGCGTCATCCATAGCTTCGCCGATGGAAAAATTGAGGACACCGGTCCTTTGACAAAGAAGCGGATGGAAACCATTGACACGGAAGTTAACACCAGGGCGCTCGATTTCATGGAACGCGCGAAGAAGGCGGACAAGCCGTTCTTCCTCTGGTGGAACTCCACCCGCATGCACATCTTCACCCACCTGAAGGAAGATTCCGTGGGTAAGACCGGTCTCGGTATTTATGCCGATGGCATGGTCGAGCACGATGGACACGTCGGTCAGGTGTTGGACAAGCTCAAGGAGCTTGGTCTTGAGGACAATACAATCGTCATGTACTCCAGCGATAACGGCGCCGAGACCTTCACTTGGCCCGATGGTGGCACGACGATGTTCCGCGGTGAAAAGAACACCCAGTGGGAAGGCGGTTACCGCGTTCCTTGCCTCATCCGCTGGCCCGGAACGATCAAGCCCGGAACCGTTGTCAACGACATCGGCGCACATGAGGACATGCTCACCACACTGGTCTCCGCCGCCGGCGACAAGACCGCCAAGGAAGATCTGCTCAAGGGACGCAAAATCGGCGACATGACCTACAAAGTTCACCTCGACGGCTACGACCTTGCCCCGGCTCTCAAAGGCGAAGGCAAATGGCCACGCCAGGAGTTCATCTACTGGACGGACGATGGCAGCGTGGCCGCGCTCCGCTACAACAACTGGAAAATCACTTTCCTCGAGCAACAAGCGCTGGGTCTCAAAGTCTGGCAAGAGCCATTCACTCCCCTGCGTGCCCCGAAAATCTGCAACCTCCGCATGGACCCTTTCGAGCGCGCCGAGGAGGAAAACGCGATGGGATATCAGAAATGGTATATGGAACACATGTTCGTGATCGCCCCCGCCGGTGGCTATGTCGGCAAGTGGCTCCAAAGCTTCAAGGAGTATCCACCTCGCCAAAAGCCGGGCAGCTTCAATCTCGACCGCGTCATGGAAGCCGTGATGAGTAACGCCGGCAACTAGTAACGCCGGATCGCGGCACCTCCATATCGAATTCGGGGGCCGCACCTTTTCACGAAGGCGCGGCCCTTTTTCTTACCAACGAACAGCATGAATCCTAGAGACGCTTTCAAACAAAAATGAATTACGATTACATCCCCATCTGGGTCATTCTCATCCTCTCGATCCTCTTTGTCATGATCGCCATCGAGACGGGCTACAGGCTTGGCCATCGCTCGCGCCGTAGGTCGGAAGAGGAAAAAGAGTCGCCTGTCTCTGCCATCGCCGGTTCCGTATTGGGACTCCTCGCCTTCATGATGGCCTTCACTTTCGGGATCGTCTCTAACCGCTATGACTCGCGTAAAGCCCTTGTCCGCGAAGAGGCGAACAGCATCGGTACCACCTGGTTGCGCGCGGATTTCCTGCCGGTGCCAGACCGCGCCGAGTCCAAGGCGCTGCTGAAGGAATACGCCATCCAGCGCGTCTCTGGCATCGAGAACCTCCGCTCTGGAAAGCTACAACCGGAGGAAATGGCCGTGGCACTTGAGAAAGCCACCCTCATACAGAATCGCCTCTGGGAAATGGCTGTTACCAATGCCCGCAAGGACATGAATTCGGACGTCGCCGCCCTCTACATCGATTCTCTCAACGGCCTCATTGATCTCCACGCCATACGTGTGGCCGTAGGTCTTCAGGCGCGGATCCCCAATGGTATTTGGATTGTGTTGCTAGGCCTTACCGTCTTCGGCATGGTCGCCATCGGCTATCAGATCGGCATCGCAGGCTCCAGGCGCTCGCTGGCACAGGCCATCCTTGCCATTTCCTTCAGCATGGTGATCGCACTCATTTGCACCCTTGATCGCCCGCACGGGAGTTACATCAAAGTTTCCCAACAGCCATTCCTCGATCTCATCAAGTCCATGAAATGAATCCATGAAGGTGGATTTTGAAAACATTAAGAATATGTCCATAAAAAGCATCCTAAGACTCCATATCTCGACACTGGCAATCACCGCCGGCTTCATCCACGCCGCTGATCCGCTGCCCTCTTGGAACGACACCGCACCCAAGCAGGCCATCACCGCCTTTGTCGAAAACGTCACCAAGGAAGGGTCTGCTGACTTTATTCCCATCCCCGAGCGCATCGCCGTCTTCGATAACGACGGCACACTCTGGGCCGAGCAACCGATGTATTTCCAGGCCTTCTTCATCTTCGACCGCATCAAGACCCTCGCCCCGCGGCATCCGGAGTGGAAGGACAAGGAGCCGTTTGCCTCCGTGCTGAAAGGCGACGTGAAAGCCGCGCTCGCAGGCGGCGAAAAGGCACTGCTCGAAATGGCTATGGCCACGCACGCAGGGATGACCACCGAGGAGTTCGAGAAGATCGTAACCGACTGGCTCGCCACCGCCAAACACCCGACCACCGGCAAGCCCTACACCGAGATGGTCTATCAGCCGATGCTGGAACTGCTGGAATATCTTCGCGCCAACAAATTCAAAACCTTCATCGTCTCCGGCGGCGGCATCGAGTTCATGCGGCCATGGACGGAGAGAGTTTACGGCATCCCGCCCGAGCAAGTCATCGGCTCCAGCATCAAGACTAAATATGAACTGCGCGACGGTAAACCCGTGCTCGCCCGCTTGCCCGAACTCAACTTCATCGATGATAAAGCCGGCAAACCCGTCGGCATCCAGCAACACATCGGACGCCGCCCGATTTTCGCAGCCGGCAACTCCGACGGCGATTTCCAAATGCTCGAATGGACCACCGCCGGCAGCGGACCGCGTTTCGGAATGCTCGTGCACCACACCGACGCAGACCGCGAATGGGCCTACGACCGCGACTCGCACATCGGCAAACTCGACAAGTGCCTCGATGAAGCCAAGGCCAAGGGCTGGGCTGTCACCAGCATGAAGGATAATTGGAAGACAATCTATCCTTTGACTTCCGCCGAGTAAGCGGGTGAAATTCAATTCACCACACGACATGATCGCCACCGCCATATTACTGTTTTGCGCGCTGGCCATCAATTGCTCCCATTCCGCACCAAATTCACTGCTCACTCACGAAACCACACGCGGCAAGATTCAATACACCCCCCACTCACCCGCCGCTCCCGCGAGGCAGCGCGTCATCCTCGCCCACGGTTTCCTCCGCACCCCGGACACGATGGATCACCTCGCCAAAGCACTGGCCGAGGACGGCATCGAGACTGCCTGCATCAAACTCAAGCGCTCGACTCCCTTGAATGGCAACCATGATGCAAACGCCCGCGACATGATCGCCTTGCGGCAGGCGCTCGGCTGGAAGAACGTCACCTACGCCGGCTTTTCCGCCGGTGGGCTCTCCGCACTCATCGCCGCATCGGAAGATTCCGCATGCGAAAAACTGTTGTTGCTGGATCCGGTGGATCAGGTGACTCTCGGCAAAGATGCCGCACCAAAAATCCGCATTCCCACCCTCGCCATCCTTGGCAAGCCCGGCCCGGGGAACGCCAATCGCAACGCCACGGCCATGCTCGCTGCCATCCCGGGATGCAAGACCGTCGAAATCCCGACCGCCACCCACTGCGATTTCGAAGCCAAACCCTCCGCCCTCTGCCATGGCATGACCGGATCCAAACCGGACGCATCCCGCACCGCCGCCGTGCATAAGACCTTGTTGCACGAATCCTCTCTGTTTCTGAAAGACCACGCCATCGATAAACCATGAAAACCATCATTGCATCCGCCCTCCTGTTCTCTGCCATTCCGGCCAGCGCAGGTACCACCGCTCCGTCGCTCGGCGACACCCAATTGATCACCACCACCACCGACTCCGGCTGGCGGGTCTCCACCTCGATGTATGTGTGGACCACCCGTCTGGACGGTGACATGACGTTCCGCGGCACCACGGTGCCGGTGGATGTCCCGTTCAACAAGGTGTTCGAAAATCTCAAATTCACCTTCATGGGGCTCGTGGAAGTCGGCAAAGGCAGATGGAGTTTCATGAGCGACCTCTTCTACGCCAAGCTGGAGCCCTCAACCTCCAACCGGCTCGGAACCTTTGACTCACAGATCGAGCAGTTCATCGGAAACTTCGCGGTTTTCTACAATGTTGTCCAAACCTCCACCACGCGCTTCGACGCCTACGCCGGCGCCCGCGTCAACTGGATGGAGACCGACGTGGATATCAGGCTCAACAATAACACAAGCTTCAGCGAATCCGGCGACAAGACCTGGGTGGACCCCATCATCGGCGTCCGCTTCCATCATGACCTTAATGAGAAGTGGTTCGTCCGCGCGCTGGCCGACATCGGCGGATTCGGCGTCTCGTCCGACATCACCTGGCAGGGCATGGCCTCGCTCGGTTACCGCGTCACGGACAACGGCTCTGTGGGACTCGGCTACCGCGGCATCGGCACCGATTACACCAGCGGCGGCACCACCTACGACGTCATCAGCCACGGCTTGCTGCTGGGGTTCGAATATAAGTTCTGATATCCGCGGCTTTGGGAAATAAATCATTCATGAAACCGCTCCGCTGGCTCGGTGCCGCATGGCTTGTCTTGGTCATTCTGGCAGGCGTCGCGTGGGCATTCGGGGCGTTGTATTACGACGGGCCGTCCAGGCTGCTGGCGGCGGCGAATGCGTTGGGGATGCTGGCGGCGTTCGTCTTCGTGCGGCCGTGCCGGCGCAAGCTCGGCGTCTGCGGGATTTGGTTCGCCGTCGTGCTCGGGTGGTGGCTCACGCTTAAACCGTCCGCCGATGGTAACTGGCAGCCCGACGTGGCGCAGATCCCGTGGGCGGAAATCGACGGCGACGTGGTGACGATCCACAACGTCCGGAACTTCGACTATCGGACGGAGACGGATTTCACCCCGCGCTGGGAGACCCGCAAGGTGCGGCTCTCGCAGCTCGCCGGCATCGATATGTTCGTCAATTATTGGGGCTCGCCGTGGATGGCGCACCCGATCGTCAGCTTCCGGTTTGCCGATTCGGCGCCGGTTTGTTTCTCGATCGAAACCCGCAAAAAAGAGGGTCAGAGCTATTCCGCGATCGGCGGGCTCTATCGGCAATACAACCTGACCTACATCGTCGCTGACGAGCGCGACGTGGTGCGCGTCCGGACGAACTATCGGAAAGGCGAGGACGCTTATCTCTACCGGACCACCACCGGCCCGGCGCAAACGCGCGCGCGGTTTCTCGAATACATCGGCTCCATCAACCAGCTCCGCGCCAAGCCGCGCTGGTATAACGCGGTCGCCACCAACTGCACCACCGGCATCCGCAGCCAGCATCCGGCGGCGGAGCGCATGCCATGGGACTGGCGTTTGCTGGTCAACGGCAAGGCCGACGAGCTCATGTACGAGCGCAAAACCATCGAGACCGGCGGCCTGCCCTTCACCGAGTTGAAGCGGCGCGCGCTCATCAACTCCGCCGCGCGGGCGGCCAACGACTCACCCGACTTCTCCGCCCGCATCCGCGAGGGGCGTCCGGGCATGTGACTTCCTCTTTCCGCAAAATCACGCTTCACCCGGCCTTGATTGGCTGGTTTCATCACATCAACACTTTATGAGCGCACAAATCCTCGACGCCATGGACGGCATCATCACCGTCGAAATCACCGGCACCATCAGCCCGGCCGAGTTGGCCGCCAATCAATCCGAAATCCTCAAGCAGCTCCAAGCCTGGGGCGGCGGCGCGCTTCTCACGATCTGCGAGGAGTTCACGGGCTTCGCCGACGGTGATTGGACCGACATGTCATTCCAGGCGGTGGCCGATCCGCTGATTCGAAAGATGGCGATCATCGGTGAAAAGCAATGGGAGCACATGGCCCTGGCTTTTGCGGCGAAGGGGCACCGCCCGTTTCCCGTCGAATTCTTCCCCACCGGCCACCTGCGCGAAGCCAACGCCTGGTTGAAGGCCTGACGGCCGCGGAGATTGGCGGCGCTTCCGGCCCGTTCCGAGCGGCGGAAAATTTCCCCGCGATGGAGGTTTTGCTATCCATCCGCCCTCGGGTTGTGCGAGACTGTGCCGTTGTGGAGCACTCACATTCCCTCTGCCATGAACACGATTCTCCCCGGATTGGTTTTCGTCGTCGCGCTGTCCGCCAGCATCCTCGTGGTGTTGGAAACCGGGCGGCGCGTCGGTGCCCGCCGCTTGGCTTCGGAGGGCGAGGTTGCGGCGAAAGGCCTCGGCGCGCTTGAGGGCGCGGTGTTCGCGTTGCTCGGCCTGATGATCGCGTTTTGCTTCTCCGGCGCGCTCGCCCGCTTCGACGCGCGGCGGCATCTTGTCGTGGAGGAGGCCAACGCCATCGGCACGGCCTGGCTGCGCAGCGACCTGCTGCCGCCGGAGGCGCAGCCCAAGGCGCGCGAGCTTTTCCGCCGCTACCTCGACTCGCGGATTGAAACCTATCGGAAAGTGCCGGACATGGCGGCGGTCAAACAGGAACTCGCGCGATCCGCGGCATTGCAGCAGGAAATCTGGCAGCTCGCGATTTCCTCATCCCGCAGCACGGGCACCAGCGCCGCGCCGGTGGTCCTGCTGCCCGCGCTCAACGCCATGTTCGACATCACCACGACGCGAACGGAGGCCGTCCGCCTGCATCCGCCGCCCGTCATTTTCGTGATGCTCGGCACCCTCGCCCTGGCCTGCGCCTTGTTCGCCGGCTATGACATGGCCATCCGGAAACGCCTCAATCCCTTGCACTCCCTCGCCTTTGCCGTGGTCCTGTCGGTGACCGTCTATGTGATTGTGGATCTCGAATACCCGCGCATCGGCTTGATCCGCATGACCGACTCGGACCAAGTGCTTGTCGAGTTGCGGAAGACCATGGAGTAGGGGAAAATGTAGCGACGGTCTGCGACCGTCGCTAACTGGTCCCGAGGCCGTGACGCAAAGAAAAGCCAATGAAGAAGCTCCGCGCGGCGCATGGGCATCGACGCTCACAGAGCGCCGCTACAAGCGTTGCATTCGCAGAATGTAGCGGCGCGTCTGCGACCGTCGCTAACTGGCCCCGAGGCCGTGACGCAAGGAAAAGCCAATGAAGAAGCTCCGCGCAGCGCATCGGCATCGACGCTCACAGAGCGCCGCTACACTTCTCACGTCCACGAATCCGGCTGAATGGCACCGGCATGCGGCCAATCCTCTGCTTTCTCCACCAGCCCCGCCCGCACCGGATTCTCCCGGACATACTTCCATTTCTCCGCATGCGATTCCCCAGATCGAATCAAGTGATCGAAAAATCCCTTCTGCCAGTGCGGGGCTTCGATGCCATGTTCGCGCCAGTGTTTGGACATCGTGTTTTTCAGCGATTTCATCCACATCGATAAACCCACCGCCCCAGGCGGAATGCAGACGAAGAGGTGCAGATGATCTGGCATCAGGACATAACGCCCGACCAGCACACCGCGTCCCCGAGCGAGAGAGCAGAAGCGTCGGAATACTTCATGCGCATCATCATTGGCCAGCAGATGTCTCCGCTTTTCCGTGCAGGCCGTGATGAAATAGACCGGAGCCTCGGTGAAAATAATGTCCAGACGGGAGAGGCGGTTCATCGAACATTCCCATAACAAACGGCCAAGTCCGCCGCAAGACATCTGTAGCGTCGGTCGCTAACTGGCCCCGAGGCCGGGACGCAAAGAAAAGCCAATGAAGAAGCTTCGCGCAGCGCATCGGCATCGACGCTCACAGAGCGCCGCTACAGGCGATGCATTCGCAGAATGTAGCGTCGGTCTGCGACCGTCGCTAACTGGCCCCGAGGCCGGAACGCCAAAGGAGAGAGCCGATGAAAAAGCTTCGCGCGGCGCACCGGCATCGACGCTCACAGAGCGCCGCTACAGGGCACCGCTTTCGCCCGGCCCGGAAGCATCCCCCCGAACTGGGAAGATGCGGGATTTGCGGAATTTTTGCAAACAATTGGGATTCCCCGGCGCTGCCGGGATCGTAGCATCCGGCGGCAGGAAGCGATCCGTTCTCTTGGCCGGCTCACCATCACGCCCCTTCATCGCATGCATTCCTCTTCCGTAACCACCGACGATCTGGACATCGCCAACCTCGGCCCGCGAAAGTTCTCCTCTCCCGGATGGCAGCGGGATTTCGCCGCGGAAGGCACCGGTTGGCATGCCGACGGCGACCGCGTTTTGCTCAACGACCACATGGACGCCATCAGGGAGGCGATGAAAAGCGGTGTCGAGCCGCCGTCGATCGAGTTGGCCGGCCCACGGGGCGACATCTATTTCAATCCTGCGGATACCTGCTGCGCCATCGTGACCTGCGGCGGCCTCTGCCCGGGCATCAACGACGTGATCCGCGCCATCGTCATGCAGGCGCACTATGTTTACGGCGTGCGGCGGATTCTCGGCATCCAGTACGGCTACGAGGGACTCGACCCCGCGTTCGGTCACAAGCCGGTCGAACTCACCCCGGCCAATGTCGATAACATCACCTCGTTCGGCGGGTCGATGCTCGGCACGTCCCGCGGCAAGCGGCAGACCAAGGTCATGGCCAACCGGCTCGAAGCGCTGGGAGTGAACATCCTCTTCGTCATCGGCGGTGACGGTTCGCAGCGCGGGGCCAAGGACATCCATGAGGAAATGCGGGAGCGGGGAAGCCAGATCGCCATCGTCGGGGTGCCCAAGACGATCGACAACGACCTGATGTTCATGGACCGCAGTTTCGGCTATCAGACCGCGTTCGCCGCGGCCTTCCACGCGGTGACGGCCGCGCACACCGAGGCGCGGGGATCGCGCAACGGCGTGGGACTGGTCAAGCTGATGGGCCGGGACTCCGGGTTCATCGCGTGCTCGGCCGCGCTGGCCACCGGCGAGGCGAACGCGGTGCTCATCCCCGAGGTGCCTTTCAAACTGGAGGGGACTAACGGGCTGTTGGAGGTGATCGAGCAGCGCGTCGCCACCCGCGGCCACGCCGTGATCATCACCGCGGAAGGCGCCGGGCAGGATCTGATTTCCCAGGTGGAGCATGCCACCGACGCCTCCGGAAACGAACTTCACGCCGACATCGGGAGTTTCCTCAAGGACAGGATCAACCGTCATTTCAGGGAGAAGAACATCGAGCTCAATCTCAAATACATCGATCCGAGCTACATCATCCGCAGTGTTCCGGCCGCGCCCGAGGACCGGGTTTTCTGCCTGAACCTGGGCCGCCACGCCGTCCACGCCGGGATGGCGGGCAAGACCGGCATGGTCGTCGCCCGCTGGCACCAGCGCTTCGTCCATCTGCCGATGAGCCTCGTCACCCGCGGCCGCCGCAAGGTGGATCCTAACGGCGACCTCTGGCGCTCGGTGGTGGAACTCACCGGCCAGCCCGCGAAGATGGGAGTCTGATTTCTCCGGTTCGCCACCGCTCTCTGCCGTGGTGCTTTTGAATCTTTACATCTCCACGCGCCCCGTGGAAACATAGCCTGCGCTGCTGGGAGATTTTTCCCGCAGCCATCAACCCCCATACCGCCATGATCAAGCCCAAGCTCATCAAACGATTCCTCGTCGAACCCGGCACCGAAGTGAACCTGAAAGATTACGTCACCGACTGGACGGAAACCGACGAGGCGAAGGAACTCGGCACCGACGTGATCAAGGAGCGCGCCGCGCAGATCCTCGAGGAAAACCGCGGGCATCTCGACTCCGCCCAGGAGTTGCTCTACGCCAGCGACACCCACTCGGTGCTGCTCATTTTCCAGGCGATGGACGCCGCGGGCAAGGACGGCACCATCCGCCACGTCATGTCCGGGGTGAATCCGCAGGGCTGCCAGGTCTTCAGTTTCAAGAAGCCGTCCGCCGAGGAGCTGGATCACAATTTCCTCTGGCGCTACATGAAGGCGCTGCCCGAGCGCGGCCGCATCGGGATCTTCAATCGTTCGTATTACGAGGACGTGCTCGTCGTCAAAGTCCATCCGGAATGGCTCGGACCGGGCCAGCCCGCGGACCCGGACAGCAGGTTCTGGGAGAAGCGCTACGAGGACATCAACAACTTCGAGAAACACCTGTCGCGCAACGGCACGCTGGTGCTCAAGTTCTTCCTCCACGTCTCCAAGGACGAGCAGAAGCGGCGTTTCCTCGCACGCCTGACCAACACGGAAAAGCACTGGAAATTCTCGGAGGCGGACCTGGAGGAGCGCGAGCACTGGAAGAGCTATCAGAAGGCGTTCGCGGACGCGCTTTCCGCCACCAGCACCAAGCGCGCGCCCTGGTATGTCATCCCGGCGGACCGCAAATACGTCGCCCGCGCCTTGGTGGCGGACATCATTGCCACCGCCATTCAGGATCTCAAACTGGAGTTCCCCAAGGTGTCGCCGGAAAAAATGGCCCTGCTCGATGCCGCGCGGGAAAAGCTCGAGGGCAAGGATAAGGATCAGAAAGCGCAATCGTGACGGATTCGCCATCATCGGCCGCCTCGCGGACATGGATGTCCGCTCTGGCGCGCCACGTTCCCGCCATCGGCTGGCTGCGCGGCTACCAGTTCGCTTGGTTGCGCGGCGACGTCGTCGCCGGGGTCACGCTGTGCGCCTATCTGATGCCGGCGGGAATCGGCGACGCCTCGCTCGCCGGCCTGCCGCCCGAGGCCGGTCTCTATGCGTGCATGTTCTCGGGCCTGGTGTTCTGGCTGTTCACCAGCTCGCGGCAGACTTCGGTCACGGTCACCTCGGCCATTTCGCTGCTGGTCGGTTCCTCGTTAGGAGCCATCACCGGTGGCGATCCGGCGCGTTTCGCCGTGCTCGCGGCGGGTACGGCGGTGTTGGTGGCCGTCTTGGCCTTGCTCGCCCGGTTGGTCCGCGCGGGCGGCATCGTGAACTTCATTTCCGAGACCGCGCTGCTCGGGTTCAAGACCGGCGTCGCGCTCTATCTGGCGAGCACCCAGCTGCCGAAACTCTGCGGTTTCAAAGGCTCCCACGGCGATTTCTGGGAGCGCTCCGGCCATTTCATCCGCCACGCGCGCGACACCAATCTTGCGTCGCTCGCGGTGGGTGGTGGCGCTCTCGTCATTTTGCTTCTAGGGAAAAAATTCCTCAAGAACCGCCCCGTCGGGCTGCTGGTGGTGGTCGGCAGCCTCGTGCTCGGAGCGACCGCCGACCTCGGCGGACATGGCGTGAAGTTGCTCGGCGAGGTGCCGCAGGGACTGCCCGCATTCGGGCTGCAAGGCCTGCACTGGAGCGACATCAACACCTTGCTGCCGCTGGCGATGGCGTGCTTTCTCCTCGGCGCGGTCGAAACCGCGGCAATCGGCCGGATGTTCGCGCGCAAGCACGGCTACCGGCTCGACAGCGACCAGGAGTTTCTCGCCCTCGCCGGGGCGAATCTAGCGGCCGGTCTCGGCCAGGGATTTCCCACCAGTGGCGGCATGTCGCAGTCGCTGGTCAACGAAACGGGAGGCGCGCGCACGCCGCTTTCCGGACTCATCGCGGCGGTGCTGATGCTGCTGGTGACCGTCTATCTGTCGGGAATGCTGCGCTACCTGCCGCAGCCGGTGCTGGCCGCCATCGTGCTCGTCGCGGTCACCGGATTGTTTCAGCTCACCGCCTTGAAACGGGTCTGGCATTTCAGCCGCGGCGAGTTCGCGGTGGCGCTCACGGCGCTGCTGGGCGTGCTCGGGTCCGGCTTGCTCATGGGAGTGCTCTTCGGGGCGATCCTCTCGGTATTGCTGCTGCTGCGCCGCGGCGCGCGCCCGCACACCACCGAGCTCGGCCGCGTTCCCGGTACCGACTATTTCGCCGACATGATCCGCCATCGGGCGAACGAGCGCGTCCCGCAGACTTTCATTTTCCGTGCCGACGGGGCACTGCTCTATTTCAATACGGAATACGTCAGCGACCAGTTTTTCGCCCTGCTGAACTCCCGCGGCAAGGACGTCAAGCTGGTGGTGTTTTTCCTCGGAACCGTGCCTCAGCTCGATCTGGCAGGAGTCGAACTCCTCACCGAAATCCGTGAGGCGGTGGTCGGGCGGGGGATGGGCTTCCGTCTGGCGGAAGCCCACAGCGGCGTCCGCGAAACGCTGCGCCGCGCGGGGTTCGAGAAGGAATACGGCCCGGTCGTGCCGGATCAAAC
>NZ_JBIKBQ010000116.1:0-12427 GCF_058122085.1 Luteolibacter sp.
CCCCGGTGGCAGCATCACCGGCGCGCCGAAAAAGCGCGCCATGGAAATCATCCGCGAGCTCGAACAAGCGCCGCGCGGCGTCTATTGCGGTGCCATCGGCTGGCTCGGCTACAATGGCGAGAGCTCCCTCAGCATCGCCATCCGCACCCTCGTCCGCACGGGTAACGAACTCGTCTATCAAGTCGGCGCCGGCATCGTCGCCGACTCCGATCCGGACAAGGAATACGAGGAAACCCTCCACAAGGCCGCCGGCATCCGCCTCGCCATCGAGCGCTGGCAGTCATGAACTTGCTCACAATTTTCAAAGCTTCCTATTTCCGCAGCCTGAACTAATCTGGATTCAATGAAACAGGTCAGCGTCATCAATCTGGACGATCCCGCCGGCAAGACCGTCGGTCGCCGCAGGCGTCCGAGCAACCCGCTCGCGATAGCCGATGGCCTTCAGGAATTCATCAACGAGCAATTCAAGGAAAGCGGGCACCGCCTGACACCCAGAGGAGTCTTCCGTTTTCATTCCCACGAGGAGGCAGACGCATGGATGAGGAATTCAATACGACCGAAGAAGGACTAACATCGCGCGCCCCGCGACAGAAAGATCTGGCCGCGCTCGCCAGTGAGCTGAATCGTTTGGGGGCCGACTACATCGTCATCGGCGGCTTCGCGATCATCCTCTCCGGCTACGCAAGATCCACCATGGACCTCGATCTCGTCGTCGCCACCGACCCCGAAAACGAGGCCAAGGTCTATAAAGCTCTCGAATCCCTCCCCGACAAAGCCGTCCTCGAACTCGAGCCCGGTGAGATCGCGAAATACACCGTCGTCCGTGTCGGCGATGAAATCTGCGTGGACCTCATGGCCTCCGCCAGCGGCATCGGTTACGAGGAAGCCTCGAAAGACCAGATCATCCGCGTGGTCGATGGCGTCCCGATCCCCTTCGCCTCCCCCCGCCTGCTCTACCGGATGAAGGAAAAGACCCACCGCGAGAAAGACCGCGCCGATCTCCAATTCCTCCGCGAGAACTACGCCGAGGAGATTTTCGGGAATGGTGAGCAAGTGTAGGTTCCGCCGAGGTATCAATGCAGGTCGCGCCGACGATCAGTTAGGCCGTCAGGTCGCGTTGCTCTTCCCCGTGAGCGGATTGTGCCAGCGGATGCCGGGGAAGCGCAAAAAGTCAGTGTCGTTGCTGTGCAAAATGGCTTTTTCCTGCCGTGCCAGCGCGGCGATCTGGGCATCCGTGGTGAGATTTCCCGGCGTGCCGCTTGCCACCAGCAATCCGAGCACATCCGCCACGTGATGAGGCGAAGGATCGATGATTCGCACTTGCGGCCTCGCCAGCCACGACTCCACACGGCTGGCCGCTTCCGCGACGGTGTAGGGATTTTGAAAAATCCGGGGATTCGTGCTGAGGCGGACAAATCCAAACACCACCACGGTCGCCAAGCCGATTTCCTCGCCACCGGTCATGCAGCCCTTCCACCACTCCGCCGCCGCGTCATGATGGGGCGAGCTTGAATCATAGGCATATACCAGCAGGTTGACGTCCGGGACGATCATGAAAGCGGCTCCTCGCGGTTGTCCAAGCGGGCTTTCGGGATGAATGCATCAGCATCCAGTTCATCGAGCAGCGAGTTGAAACGCCCGGCATCCAAACCCGCTTTGAGCTGCATCGGGCGCGCCTCGATGGTGAATTCCCGGGCCGGAGCGGATTCCGAAATCCGCCCCAAGCCCATTCGCACGGCGGCGTTCAGCGTTTCCTTGAACGACTTGCGGGTCCGCTTCGCATGATCGTCCAGCAAACGCGCCACGTCAGGCTCAAAGGTGACAGTAGTTCTCATGGAAAGCATCATGATGCTTTTATTCATGCTGTCAAGATGCCGATCCCGACGAGGACCGCCGCTCCACTTACGGGCTGCAAATCTCCGCCCGGAAACCGACGCGCTCGCCACCCTCGCCGCCTGCTTCCCCGGTGGCAGCATCACCGGCGCGCCGAAAAAGCGCGCCATGGAAATCATCCGCGAGCTCGAACAAGCGCCGCGCGGCGTCTATTGCGGCGCCATCGGCTGGCTCGGCTACAATGGCGAAAGCTCGCTCAGCATCGCCATCGAGCGCTGGCAAGCCTCGGGAAAATGAAATCCCTCACCGCCCAACTCCGCGCCACACTCCACTGGCGGCAGCCGTCGGTTCCGAATCTCAAATCCCCAATCAAGGGACGGAATCATTGAGGACAGAATCATTTTTCAGTCCCCATCCTCTGTCTAAACCCGCGTCAAGGTGTTGACGCTGGCGCATTCGCGGCTACATGCTGTTCGTCATGCAAGCCAACAACGACCCCGACCAACCGCAGGACGCACCGGTGGCCACCGACGCGGCGGAGCCCGTTTCCGAGACACCCGCCGCCGATCCCGCTCCCGCGCTCGATCCATGGGAAGAGCTCGAAGCCGAGGCCGCCAAGTGGAAGGAAATCTCCCTGCGCACCGCCGCCGAGATGGAAAACCTCCGCAAGCGCACCACCCGCGACCGCGAGGACGCCATCCGCTACGCCAACCAGCGCCTACTCGAAGACCTCATCCCCGTCATCGACAATTTCGAAATGGGCATGCAGGCCGCCTCGCAGGACACCAAGTCGATGATCTACATCGGCATGGACATGGTTCGCCGCCAGCTCAACGAGTTTCTCGCCTCCCAGAGCGTCGAGGAAATCCCGACCACCGGCCAGTTCGACCCGAACCTCCACGACGCCGTGGCCCAGGAAGAATGCGCCGAAGGCGAGGAAGGCCGGATTCTCAAAGTCACCCGCCGCGGGTTCCGCCTGCGCGACCGCTTGCTCCGCCCCGCCAGCGTCGTCGTTTCCAAGGTCCCAACTCCGGCAGAATAAAGCAAAATGTCCGAGAAACGTTGTTATTACGAAATCCTTGAAGTCACCCGCGACGCCGGTGCCGACGTCATCAAGAAATCTTACCGCAAGCTGGCGGTGAAGTTCCACCCGGACAAAAACCCCGGCGACCACACCGCCGAGGACAAGTTCAAGGAACTTGGAGAAGCCTACGAAGCCCTCAGCGATCCGGACAAGCGCGCCGCTTACGACCGCTACGGCCACGCCGCCTTCAACGGCGGCGGCGGACGCCCGAGCGGCGGCGGATTCCATGACGCCGCGGATATTTTCTCCCAAGTCTTCGGCGGCGCCTTCGGTGGCGGCTTCGAGGAATTTTTCGGCGGCGGCGGATCGCGTCGCGGCTCGGGCAAACAAAAAGGCAGCGATCTCCGCTACGATCTGGAAATTTCCCTCGAAGAAGCCGCCCGCGGCGTCGAGAAGGAGCTCGAAATCGAGCGCTACGTCCCTTGCGAACCTTGCGGCGCGAAAGGCACCAAGGGTTCCGGCGGCATCAAAGCCTGCTCGACTTGCGGCGGCCGCGGCGTTGTCGCCCGCCAAGCCGGCATTTTCATCCAGCAAACGACCTGCCCGGAATGCCGCGGTGCCGGCGAAACGATTTCCGACCCCTGCACCAGTTGCAAAGGCGACGGCCGCGTCCAGCGCGACAGCCGCATCAAGCTCCGCATCCCGGCGGGCGTCGATACCGGCACCCGCCTGCGCTCCTCCGGAAATGGCGACGCCGGCGTCCGCGGCGGCGCGGCGGGCGATCTCTACGTCTTCCTCCACGTCCGCGACCACGACGTCTTCGAGCGCGACGACTCGGATCTTTTCTGCTCGGTTCCCCTGCCCTTCTCGGTCGCAGCGCTCGGCGGCGAGCTCAAGGTCCCGTCGCTCGATGGCCAATCCTCGATCAAAATCCCGGTCGGCACCCAGGGCGGCACCGTTTTCCGGCTTCGCGAAAAAGGCATGCCCTCGCTCTCCAACGGCCGCCGCGGCGACCTGAACGTCACCGTCCAAGTCGAAGTCCCCACCAAGCTCAACAGCGAGCAACAAGAAAAACTCCGCGCGTTCTCCGAGTCCATCGGCGAGCACAACTCACCGATGCAGGAAGGATTCTTCAAAAAGGCGAAGCGGTTTTTCGACCTGTGAATTTAGAATCCAGAGTCCAGAAACAAGAGCCCAGAAAAGAGCATTCGGCTCTTTCTCTTGAATCATGATTCTGGTCTCTGGCATCTCATTCACTCATGGCCCGCTTCCACCTACCGCCCGATTCCTGGCAGGAAAACCCCGCCCTCACCGGCGACGAAGCCCGCCATCTCGCGCAAGTCCTCCGCATGAAGCCCGGCGACCCGGTCATCGTTTTCGATGGCCACGGCCGCCGCGCCGCTGCGGAAATCCTCTCGGTTTCGCGCGACCGCGTGCCGTTGAAACTCGGAGAAATCCTGCCATCCCGCGCGCCGCTGCCCGCCATCACCTTGGCCCAGGCGATCCCGAAAGGCAAAAACATGGATCTCATCGTCCAGAAATCCGTCGAGCTCGGCATCGCCGCCATCCAGCCGCTCGTCACCCGCCACACCGTCGTCCAGCCGGGCGACGGCAAGTCCGAGAAATGGCGCCGCAACGCCCTCGAAGCCTGCAAACAATGCGGCCAGGACACGCTCCCGGAAATCGCCGAACCGCTCGCGTTCGACCGCTGGATCGCGACCCAAGCCGATGCTCCCGGCCTGAAACTCATCGCCTCGCTCGCCCCCGGAGCCCGTCCGCTGCGCACCGTCCTGCGGGAAAATCCGGGAACCCCCGCCGCCACCTTGCTCGTCGGTCCGGAAGGGGATTTCTCCGCGGAGGAAACCACCGCCGCGCTTGCCGCCGGGTTTCTGCCGATTTCCCTCGGCTCCATCGTCCTCCGCGTCGAGACCGCCACGCTGTTCTGTCTCTCCGCCCTGCGCTACGAGTTCGACGAGGCTTGAGAGCCGGTCTTTGCCGTTTCCCACGCATCTTCCATCTGCGCGGCGGTCGCGGCATCGAGCCTGAGCCCGGCTGACTTGAGAATGCGCTCCATCTCGCCGAAGCGGGTTTCAAACTTGGTGTTGGCCGCAGCCATCAGGATCTCCGGGTCGATTTTCCGAAAGCGGGCGAGGTTCACCACCGAGAACAACAGGTCGCCCATTTCCTCGGCAACCGCCTCCTGATCCAGCTCGTCCATGGCGATTTGCAGCTCGTCGAGCTCCTCGCGGATTTTCGCGAGCACGCCGGATTCCTCCGGCCAGTCGAAGCCGACTTTCGCGGCTTTCTTCTGGAGCTTCGAGGCGCGGATCAAGCCGGGCAGGCCTTTGCCGACGCCGTGCAAATAGGGTTTCTCCCCGTCGCCTTTTTCCGCGCGCTTGATCTCGTCCCATTGCTGGAGCACGCCGTCGGTGGTCGCCACGTCGCTCTCGCCGAAGACGTGCGGGTGGCGGCGCACCAGTTTCTCGCTGATCCCGCGGGCCACGTCGTCGAGCGTGAACCGGCCCGCGCCCTCGGCGATTTCGCTGTGGAAAACGACCTGCAACAGCAAGTCTCCCAGCTCTTCCTTGAGATGCTCGTGATCGCCGCGCTGGATCGTGTCCACCGTTTCGTAAGCCTCTTCGATGAGATTCGGGACGATGGATTCGTGCGTTTGCTCGGCGTCCCACGGACAGCCGCCGGGCGCGCGCAGGCGGTGCATGATGGCGCGCAGCCGGGCGAGTTGTTGCCCGGCGTCCGGGGATTCGATCATTTCCGCGTCAGTCATCATCAGGGTTTTTTGGAGCTGGAGGCTTGTTGGAGAAACTCCCGTTCTTCCGCGGTGAGGCTTTGGAATCCCTCGCGGGAAATCTTGTCGAGGATCACGTCCACGGCGGAATCCCGCTCCATTTCCAGCGCCGTGCGCGGCCGCAGTTTCGGCAGCGGGCGGGGGCCGGCTCGCACGGGCCGCGCGATTTCACTTCCGCCGCCACCCAGCAGCTGCGGAAAGCGCATCAGGAAATAACCGAGGATCGCGCCGCCGAGATGGCCCGCCTCGCCGCCCTCGTTGCCGCCCATTTTCAACAGGATCGCGCCGCCGGAAATCACCATCAACGCGATGGCCAGCTGCCGCATCGACAACTCGATGGGCGGGAACAGCAGCGCCACCCGCAGGTTCGGCGCGATGACCGCCACGCCGATGAGAATCCCGTAAATCCCGGCGGAAGCGCCGACCAGCGGCGTTTGGAGGCTGTCGCCAAGCAAGCCGAGAAATACCAACAGCGTGAAAAAAGCCGCGCCCGCGACGCCGCAGAGAAGATAGTAAATCAGGAATTTTCTCGCCCCCCACCAGCGCTCAAGGAACGGGCCGAAAAAGAAAATCCCCATGCAGTTGAAAAACACGTGCCCCAGGCTGCCGTGCAGAAACTGGAAGGTCACGAACTCCCAAACCCGGAACTCGAACACCGCGGACTGGATCGTGAAGGCCCCGAAGTTCCGCAGCGGATAATCCTTGAGGAAGAGATCCAGGAAATAGATCCCGAGATTCACGATCAGCAGCCACTTCACCACAGGCGTGAACTGGGAAAAAAAGCCGCCGCCTTCGCGTCGGTCGTTTCGGTGATAATCTCTGTCCGCGATGCCCATCTGCCCGATGGGTTACCACGGCACCGGCCCCGCCGCAAGGGCGGGTGAAAATACTGCGGGGAAATCAGATTTTTTGAAACAAACGGGACGTCTGGCACGTTTATCCCAATGTCGGTGCAATCGATTTACGGGCGGCCACCGCTCCGCGTCCTTCGCGGCTCGGAGCGACGGCGGCCCATCATTCTTTCAGAAAAAGCGGCGGGGTGAACCCGCCGCTTTTTTCTTTGGGTTTCCAGCAGGGGCAATCCCTCGTTCAGCCCGCCGCCGTCCTGTCAGACGCGGGATTGGCCTTGCGCAGGCCCGCCGGTTTCCGCTTTAGTAGGGAACCGCAAACCCCGGGATCGTCCGGCTGACAACATGCTGTTTTTCGTCCCCAAGGAAACCCGTCCGCTGGAGACCCGTGTCGCGCTGGTCCCCGCGGCCGCCACCAAGCTGGTGAAACTCGGCGCGCAAGTCGGCATCGAATCCGGTGCCGGACTGGCCGCCGGTCTTCTGGATGCCGATTACGAAGCCGCCGGCGCCTCGATCCTCTCGGACCGAGCCGCCGCCATCAGCGCGGCGGATTTCGTGCTGCGGGTGCTGCCCGCCGCGATCGATGAAATCGCTCTCCAAAAAACCGGTTCACTGGCGACCGGGCTGATGGACCCGTTCGGCTCGCGCGAGCGGCTCGAAGCCTACGCCGCCGCCGGGGTGACCGCCCTGTGCAGCGAGCTGATTCCACGCTCCACTCTCGCGCAGAAGATGGACGTGCTCAGCAGCCAGGCAAATCTAGCGGGCTACGTGTCCGTCGTCACCGCCGCCGGCCAACTCGACTCGATCCTGCCGATGATGATGACTCCGGCGGGCACGATTTCCCCGGCCAAGGTGTTCATCATCGGCGTCGGCGTGGCGGGCTTGCAGGCCATCGCGACCGCCCGGCGGTTAGGAGCCCGCGTGGAAGCATTCGACACCCGGCCGGTGGTCGAGGAGCAGGTGAAATCGCTGGGGGCGAAATTTGTCAAAATCGACATCGGCGAGGTCGGCCAGACCGGGCAGGGATACGCCAAGGAACTCACGCCGGAACAAGCGAAGCTCCAGCGCGACGGCATGGCGAAAGTCTGCGCCGCCTGCGACGTCGTCATCACCACCGCCAAGGTTTTCGGCCGCAAGGCGCCCATCCTGCTCACCCGCGAAATGATTTCCGGCATGCGCCGCGGCAGCATCATCGTGGACCTCGCCGCCGAGGGCGGGGGAAATGTCGAGGGCACCGTGGCCGATCAGGAAACCGTCACTAGCAACGGCGTCCGGATCATCGGCTGGAGCGCGCTCGAGTGCCGGGTTCCGCGCCATGCCAGCCAGATGTTCGCGGCTAACATGGTGAATCTCATCGAGCACTTCTGGGACGCCGAGGCCAAGACCTTCCCGCTTAAAACCGGAGACGAAATCATCAAGGGTTGCATGCTCACCCACGCCGGCAAGATCGTTCACGAACGCTTTCAAACCCCCTGACTCCCATGGAACTCGCCCCACTTCTGTTACTGCTTTTCGCCTTCACCCTGTCGATCTTCCTCGGCTTCGAGCTCATCGCCAAAGTCCCCTCCCAGCTGCACACGCCGCTGATGAGCGGGTCCAACGCGATTTCCGGCATCACCATCGTCGGAGCGCTGTTAGCACTCAACGTGGGCGAATCCCCGCTGGCGAAATGGCTCGGTTTCGCCGCCGTCGTGCTCGCCACCATCAACGTCGTCGGCGGCTACATCGTCACCGACCGGATGCTCGCCATGTTCAAGAAAAAGGCAGGACCCAAGCCATGAACGCCGTCCTCATCAACCTCCTCTACATCATCTCCTCGATCCTCTTCATCTTGGGGATCAAGATGCTCGGCTCCGCCGACACCGCGCGCCGCGGCAACCGGCTTTCCTCCGTCGGCATGTTGTTGGCGGTCGTCGCCACCCTGCTCTATCTGGGCCTCGACTGGTGGATGGTCGCCGGTGGCATCGCGCTGGGTTCGATCATCGGCATCGTCGCCGCCTACCGCGTGCAAATGACCGGCATGCCGGAAATGGTCGCGCTCTTCAACGGCTTCGGCGGGCTCGCCTCGCTGCTCGTCGGCGCGGCGGAAACCATCAAACTGCGCGACAACGGGACGGGCCGCTATCTGAAACTGCTGGAAGCGCAGAGCGGCGTCACCGTGCCCGGCTGGTTCGCGCTCGCCGCCATCGGCCTGACCATTCTGATCGGCGGTGTCACCTTCACTGGCAGCCTCGTCGCCTATGGCAAGCTTTCCGCGAAACTCTCCGGCAAGGCCACGCTCTTCGCCGGCCAGAAGCCCGTCAATTTCGTGGTCATGGCCGCCTCGCTCGTCGGCATCGGCCTGATGACCGCAGGCGTGGACAACCAGCTGGCCTTTGTTTCAGGAATCGTGCTCGTGATCCTCTCGCTCGTGCTCGGCGTGTTGATGACCATTCCCATCGGCGGGGGCGACATGCCGGTGGTCATTTCGCTGCTCAATTCCCTATCAGGCATCGCCGCGTCCATGGCCGGCTTCATCATTCTGAACAACGTGCTCGTCGTCGCCGGCTGCCTCGTCGGCGCGTCCGGCATCATCCTCACCATGATCATGTGCAAGTCGATGAACCGCACCATCGGCAACGTGCTCTTCAGCGGATTCGGCGCCACCGTGCAGGCCGCCGGCGAGGTGAAAGGGGAGATGAAAGCCTCCTCCACCGAGGACGCCTACTATGTGCTCGAAGCCGCGCAGAGCGTGGTCATCATTCCCGGCTACGGCATGGCCGTCGCGCAGGCCCAGCACGCCGTCAAGGAACTCGCCCAACTCCTCGAAGCCAACGGCGCGGAAATCCGCTTCGCCATCCACCCGGTCGCCGGCCGCATGCCCGGCCACATGAACGTGCTGTTAGCGGAAGCGGACGTGCCCTACGAACAGCTTTTCGAAATGGACCAGGTGAACCCGGTCATGTCCACGGTCGATGTCGCCATCGTCATCGGTGCCAACGACGTGGTGAACCCCGCCGCGCTCAACGATCCCGGCAGTCCGATTTACGGCATGCCCATCATCAACGCCCACGAGGCCAAGACCGTTTACTGCCTCAAGCGCGGCAAGGGCAGCGGCTTCTCAGGCCTCGAAAACGCCCTCTTCTTCGGCGAGAACACCCGCATGCTCTACGGCGATGCCAAAGCCACCGTCTCCGCCCTGATCGCGGAATTCGGGAAATGAAACCGGGCGGGCTCCCTTCACCGCGCCATCCCCCGGCATAAAAAAAGCCGCCGGGGAGTCCCTTCCCCGGCGGCCAAATCGTCATACCCACTCCCACACCCGTAGGATTCGGCAGACAACTATGCTGTTACACCCTTACATGAAAGAGCGATTGCTCGCTGCTTTCATGGGGATAAGACCTTCAAGTTTTACAAACGTTCAAAGTATTTTAAAAACTTCCCCATCTTTTCCACGGGCCTCACTTGGCACTTGGAAAACCCGCTTCATTTCAAGACGCTCCCGGCCATGTCGCACAGCCACATCGACGTCCGCTACGTCGCCAATCTCGCCCGCCTCGAACTCACCGACGAAGAGGTCGCCACTTTCCAGCCCCAGCTCGAAGCCATCCTGAGCCACGTCGAAGCGCTCTCGAAACTCGACGTTTCCGGCATCGAGCCGAACGCCCACGCGGGTGCCGTTTTCGGGAAAATGCGCGATGACACGCCGCACGAAAGCCTCTCCCAAGCCGCGATGCTCCAAAACGCGCCCGACCAGGCCCAAGGCCAAATCCGCGTCCCCAAAGTCGTCACCGACGCCTGATCTTTCTTCTCTCAGCATTTCAGATTTCAAAATTTCAGCGTTTACCCCCATGACCATCACCACCCTCCGCCGGCAACTCCTCGCCGGGGAAACCACTCCCGCCGCCATCCTCCAAAAACTCGCCGGGGAAATCTCCGCCCGCGACGGCCAGACCGGCGCTTACCTTTCCCACAATCTCGAATCCGCCCTCGCCGAGGCCGCGAACGCCGACCTCTCCCTGCCCCTCGGCGGCATTCCCATCGCCATCAAGGACAACATCAACGTCCTCGGCCAGCCCTGCACCTGCGGCTCGAAATTCCTCGAAAACTTCATCTCGCCCTACGACGCCACGGTCATTCGCAAGCTCCGCGCCGCCGGGGCCATCCCCTTCGGCCGGATGAACCAGGACGAGTTCGCGATGGGCTCCTCCACCGAAAATTCCGCGCTCCAGACCACGCGAAACCCCCACGATCACTCGCGCATTCCCGGCGGTTCGTCCGGTGGTTCCGCCGCCGCCGTGGCCGACCTCACCGCCATCGCCGCGCTCGGTTCCGACACCGGCGGCTCCATCCGCCAGCCCGCCTCGCACTGCGGCGTCGTCGGCCTGAAACCTTCCTACGGCCGTGTTTCCCGCTACGGGCTCGTCGCCTTCGCCTCGTCGCTCGACCAGATCGGCCCGCTCACGCAAAGCGTCGAGGACGCCGCGCTCATCCTCCAAGCCATCGCCGGCGGCGATCCGCTCGACTCGACCTGCCTCGACGCCCCGGTCCCCGATTACCTCTCCAGCCTCAACGACGGCGTCAAAGGCCTCAAACTCGGCATTCCCAAGGAATACTTCGGCGAAGGCATCGACCCCGGCGTCCGCAAAAACGTCGAGGCCGCCATCCAGAAACTCGCCGCCCAAGGCGCGGAAATCGTCGAAATTTCCCTGCCCCACACCGAGCACGCCGTCGCCACTTATTACGTCATCGCCCCGGCGGAAGCCTCGTCGAACCTTTCCCGCTTCGACGGCATCCGCTACGGCCATCGCGCCGCCAACCCGGCCGACATTCTCGATCTTTATAAAAAATCCCGCGAGGAAGGCTTCGGCCCCGAAGTGAAGCGCCGGATCATCCTCGGCACCTACGTCCTCTCGTCCGGTTACTACGACGCCTATTACAGCCGCGCCCAGAAAGTCCGCACGCTCATCCGCCGCGATTTCGAGAACGCGTTCCAGCAAGTGGACGCCATCCTCTCGCCGGTCGCCCCCAGCCCGGCGCGCAAGATCGGCGGCTTTTCCGACGATCCGCTCCACGAATACCTCTCCGACATTTTCACCCTCGCCGCCAACCTCGCCGGCATCCCCGGCATTTCCATCCCCTGCGGCACGACGGACTTCGACGGCGGGAAAGACCTTCCCGTCGGCCTCCAGATCCTCGCCCCGCATCTGGGAGAGGCGAAATTGCTCCAAATCGCGAAGGCGGCGGAATCAACTCCAGCGTAAAACGCCGGGTCGAAGAAGCTCGCGGCGGGGCCGTGTTGTCGGCCTCGACACGCCCAATCAGCTAAGGGTTAGCGCTTGGGCCGGAAGGATGGTGGAGGATGTGACCAAGTCAAAAATGGCGAGGGGGACGTTGCCGCGTTCAAGCTCAGGGAGCATTTCGTTGGTCCGCGTTTTTCCGAATCGTGTTCGTGGAGATTCGGGTGAAATAGTATTGTTCCTCCGCGTCGTAGTGTATTTTTAACCCGAGTTAGCTTCAAGATAGCGATAGACTTTTACGGTAGCGGGCATCGGTCGGCGAGACTGCGAGTGCTTTCTTCATCGGCGGCGATGTCGCGAAGGGTTTCCAAGGGCACCTTGATGCCGCCCGCATCGACGCGAGGAAGCGTCCAAGCACCGCTTGCTGGCTCGGTGCTTGGGAAGCGGTCGAGAAACAACTCCAAGCCACGGCGGGTGACCCCGGCGAGGGAAAGCTCCCGTTGCGCGGCGAAGGCCTTGGCCCGCTGGTAAAGCTCGTCCGGGAGTTGGATCTGGGGGCGCGTCATGCTGTAAATCCTACATCACTCGGGGAGGGGGTCAACTCGCCGGTTTATGACCGCGCAGTCATGTGACATGGGATCTCGGCGATTCCCGGCTGCGACGGATCGTGGCAGTTTGGTTTCGTTCGCAACCTGAC
>NZ_JBIKBQ010000117.1:0-12215 GCF_058122085.1 Luteolibacter sp.
CTCTCGTCGAACACGCCGGTCACCTCGAAATCCCCGTCGAGCTCGAAATCCGTCTTGCTGCGGTAAATCAAACCGAAAGCATGCTGTTCGCAAGGCTGCCAGCGAGTGGACAATGTCCAGGACAGCGCTTCGTCGTCGCCGTTGAATTCCGTTGGAAAATCATTCCCTCCCAGATTCACGAACTGGCCGATTTTCAAATCCGCATGATGGACGCCGAAACCGCCGCCGATCGAAAACGTATCAGTGACTTTGTAACCCAGCACCGCCCAGGCAGTGGCGTAGTTCAGTTCCGTTTCCGTCGCCAGATAACGGAATTGTGTGTCACTTCCCCAATCGGTGGCGAGGCCGAACGGCGTGTTGAGGCCGAATCCGGCGACCAGCTTGTCGTTGATCGGCACGGCCGCGTAAATCTGGGGAAGGAAAGCCCAGCTGTTATCCGCCTCGTAGTTGTTTCCTGAATCCATCTCGGCTTCGAGGCCCAGCATGATCGAATAGGCGCCGACGATGACTTCGGGAGATTCGGTCTGCGTGAGACCGGCCGCGTTATAATACACGGCGGCGGCGCTGTCGGCCGTGGCCAGCCACGCGTTTCCGCGGGCGGTCGCTTCGGGAGCTTGGACCGGGACGTAAAATCCGTTCGAGAAGGCGGGAACAACGGACAGGGCGGTCGCTGAAAATAGCAGGCAGGCTTTGTGTTTCATGGGGATCGATGGGTTAAAATTCAAAAATTGTGTGCTCGGTGCTGAAGAAAATCGCCGAGTTGGCGCAATCGACAAAGCGGGCTTCGTCCTCGGAAAGAATCCGGTTGGCTTCCTGCCCTTCCGGGGTCTGGAGGGAGGCGGCGAGCGATTCCGGACTATCCCACCAGACTTCGGTGATGCCGTCATACATGTCGGTGATTCCCCGCGGCTGTTGAGCGGCAGCGTTGAGCATCGGATTCTGAATCGTGTGACTCTGCACGTAACGCTTCATTCCGAGAATCGGCGCGTGCTTGCGAACCAAGGGACCGTGCTGGTTGAGCCAGTAGTCGTAAAACTCTTCCACCGAGAGAGACGGAAGCCGGCGGACGCAATAGACACACTTGAGCATGTCAGCTTGATAATTAAGGTTTTCTTAACTGTCAGTAAAATTTTACAAAATTTTACTGAAGTCAGAATACTCGCCGGGATCAAATTGACCCGGGCGGGATCAATCGTGATCGCTGAGGTAGCGTTCAGCCTCGAGCGCGGCCGCGCAGCCTTGGCCGGCGGCGGTGATCGCTTGGCGGTAATAATGATCCGCCACATCGCCCGCGGCGAAGAGTCCCGGGGTTTTGGTCGAGGTCCGGCCGGGATTTTGGAGAATGTAGCCGTTCTCGTCCTTGTCCACGAGATCGCCGAGGAAGGCGCTGTTCGGGACGTGGCCGATCGCCACGAAAACGCAGGCGACTTCGAGTTCATTTTCCTCGCCATTGATCAAATTCTTGAGCATCACCGCGCGCATTTCGCCTTTTTCGTCGGTGAGGTATTCGCTGACGGTCGAGTTCCAGACCGGCTCGATCTTCGGATTGGCGAGAGCGCGGTCGGCCATGATTTTCGAAGCGCGCAGTTCGTCGCGGCGGTGGATGAGATACACCTTGCTGGCGAAACGGGTCAGGAAACCGGCCTCTTCGCAGGCGCTGTCGCCGCCGCCGATCACGCAGACCGGGACGTCCCGGTAGAAAGCCCCGTCGCAAGTGGCGCAGGAAGTGAGGCCGTGGCCGATGAGTTTTTGCTCGCCGGGAATGCCCAAGTGGCGGGGAGCGGCCCCCGTGGCCACGATGACGGTTTTCGCCTCGAAAGTCTCCGAACCGGCATTCAGCAGGAAGGTGCCATCCGCACGCCGCTCGACCGACTCGACGCTGGCCCAGGCGATCCGGGCACCGAATTTCTCGGCCTGCGTCTGCATTTTCATCATCAAATCCGGCCCCATGATGCCTTCGGGGTGGCCCGGGAAATTCTCAACTTCGGTCGTGGTGGTAAGCTGGCCGCCGGGCTGAGTGCCGGAGAGCAGAAGCGGCGTGAGATTGGCGCGGGCGGTGTAAATGGCCGCGGTGTATCCTGCGCAGCCGGTGCCGATGATGATGACGTTTTCCATAGATTTGTGAGCGTTCGAGGCGGCCGAGTATTTCGGCGTATCAGGGAATGAGTCAACCCCCGGCCACGGCAATTTCGGCGAATGATCACAATCGCGTTGCGCCGCCGCCCGAACGGGAGAGAATCGCCCGTCCATGAGCCCTGATTTCATCCGCGAAGCCCTTCGCCAAGTCCGCTACCCCGGTTTTTCCCGGGACATCATCTCCTTCGGCCTCGTCAAGGACGTCAAATGCGAGCCCGGCCTCGTCACCGTCCACATCGAAATCGCGACGCGCGATGAGAAGGTTCCTCAACAGATTTTCCAGGATTGCCACGCGATTCTCGACCCATTGCCCGACATCGGAACGGTAAAAATCGAGATCGACGTCAAGGACGCGCCCGCGGCCGCCGGCGGAGTTGGCGGCACGGTCGGCAAATCCTCGATCCCCGGAGTGAAGCGCATCATCGCCGTCGCGTCGGGAAAAGGCGGCGTGGGAAAATCCACCGTCGCCGCCAATCTCGCCGTCGCGCTCGCAGCCACCGGCGCGAAGGTCGGACTCTGCGATTGCGATCTCTACGGGCCGTCCGTCGCCCAGATGTTCGGCGTCAACGAGCGTCCGATGGCCAACGAGCACGATGAAATCATCCCGCTCGAAGCCCACGGACTCAAACTCATGTCGATGGGATTCCTGCTCGAAGACCGCTCGCCGGTGATCGTCCGCGGACCGATGGCGACGCGCTACACCCAGCAATTTCTCCGCCAGGTCGCGTGGGAAGACCTCGATTACCTCGTGCTCGACCTGCCGCCCGGCACCGGGGACATCCAGCTCACCATCGTCCAAACCGTGACGGTGGATGGCGTCATCATCGTCACCACGCCGCAGGAAGTCGCGCTGATCGACGCCCGCAAGGCGGTTTCCATGTTCGCCAAGGTGAACGTGCCGATCACCGGCCTCGTCGAAAACATGGCGTGGTTCGAGTGCGATGCCGGGAAGAAATACTATATTTTCGGCCAGGAAGGCGGCGTCCGCGAGGCGGAGCACCTCAATGTCCCGCTGCTCGGACAAATCCCGATCAACGTCGAGACCCGCGAGCGCGGCGACTCGGGAGCGCCGATCGCCCTTGCCTCCCCGGCAAACAACAAGGTTTCCGCCGCGTTTCACGAAATCGCGGCAAAGGTCAGATCGAAGATACCGATTGGCTGATCTGGTGCTGAGGCTGCAAACCAACTACTCTGCCAACCATGAACGACGTCTCCCCTAGTTCACCCGTCGTCGAAAAAGCCGACAAGGATCTAGCGGCTCACAGCGGCATCATCCGGGCATCGACCGATCCGGAACACGCGGTCGTCAAGGTGGACTTCGATCCGGCGCTGTTGAGTGAAAACGAGGTGCGCTCGCTGCTCAAGGAACACATCGCCCACGTCGAATCCGCGATCCGCAAACACACGTTCCGCTTGGAAGGAAACGCCTGCGAGGCCTGCGCCCAGAAACTGGAGAAGCGAGTGGGCCGCATTCCCGGCGTGAGGCGCGCCAACGCGACCTATCTCGGCAGGGTCCTGTCAGTCACTTTCGATTCCGACATCGAACCGGAAGAACGCATGGCCGACGACCTGAAGAAAACCGGTGCCGACATTAAACCGCTGGAATCCCGGCGTGCGGACACTCGCTCGCTGATGCAAAAAATCCGCGCCGGCGACCTCAACGAGGAGATTTCCTGCGGCCTCGGCCTGCTTTTTCTAATCGCCGGATTGATCGTCGAAAAAACCACGGGGATCGGACCCGCCACGCACACGCTCTACGCCGCGGCCTACATTTTCGCCGGACAAAAAGGCGTGCGTTCCGCCATCGCCTCGCTTCGCGAAGGCGTGCTCGACGTGGACGTGCTGATGGTCCTCGCCGCCCTCGGCGCGGCCATCATTGGAGCCCCGTTCGAGGGAGCGCTTCTGCTTTTCCTGTTCAGTTTTTCCAACGTCCTTCAGCGCCACGCCTTGGAGCGCACGCAAAGAGCCATCGAGTCCCTGCTCACCCTCAGGCCCAGCGAAGCCACGGTCAAACGCGACGGGGGCACGGTCAAGGTCGCGGTTGAAGACTTGGAAATCGGCGAAATCGTCATCGTCCGGCCCGGCGAGCAGATCCCGGTGGACGGAGTCATTTCCGAAGGCAGCACCAATGTGGACGAATCCTCGCTCACCGGCGAATCCATGCCCGTTTCGAAATCCCTCGGCAGCACGCTCTTCGCCGGCACGATCAACCAGAGCGGCGGCGTCGAGCTCAGGGTCACCAAGCGCTCGGAAGACTCCGCCCTCGCGCGGATGGTCAAGCTCGTCGCCGAGGCCCAGGCGGAAAAATCCGGCACCCAGCGCTTCCTCGAAAAAGCCGAGCAATACTACGCCATGGGAGTCATCGGTTTCACGATCCTAGTGTTTCTAGTGCCCTTCATTTTCCAAGGCGCGTCATTCGCCCATGCTTTCTATCGGGCCATGACGATCATGGTCGTCGCCTCGCCCTGCGCGCTGGTGATCAGCACGCCCGCCACGGTTCTATCAGCCATCGGCGGCGCTGCTCGACGAGGAATTCTCATCAAAGGCGGTTCCCATCTCGAAAGGGCCGCCAAAATCGACATCGTCGCCATCGACAAAACCGGGACCCTCACCGTCGGCAAGCCGTCGCTCACTGAAATCGTCACCGCCGACGGCATCCATGAGATCGGAAATCCCCTGCCCGCCCACGTCGCGGCCATCCTCCGCGCGGCCGCCGCCTTGGAAGCGAAGTCCGAGCATCCCCTCGCCCACGCGATTGTCAAAAGCGCCGAGGATCTGGGCATCACGCTGCCCGAAGCTTCCGATTTCCAATCCACCGCCGGCAAAGGCGCGGAAGCCACCATCGAGACCGCACGCTACCTCATCGGCAGCGAGCGACTGCTGCTGGAACTCAACGCGAAGGGCACCGCCTCCCTTCTGGAAAAATCCCAACCGCTCCAGTCCAAGGGCAAAACCTGCGTCTGGCTCGGCCTCCGCGAGGGCGACACCGTCACCGCGCAAGCCGTGCTAGTCATGGCCGACACCATCCGCCCCGCCGCCCGCCGCCTTTGCGAAGACTTGCACCGCCTCGGGGTGAAAAAGGTCGTCATGCTCACCGGCGACCAGCGGCTCGTCGCGGAAGCCATCGCGCTCGAAGCCAAGGTGGACGAGGTCTTCGCCGAGCTCCTGCCCGAAGACAAACTGAAAGTCATCCGCGAGCTCAAGTTAGAAGGCACCGTCATGATGATCGGCGACGGCGTGAACGACGCTCCCGCACTCGCGATGTCCGACATCGGCGTGGCCATGGGCGCGGCCGGCACCGATGTCGCGATGGAGACGGCTGACGTCGTCCTGATGGGCGACCGACTGGAAAACATCGCGTTGCTCGTCGGCCACGCGAGGCGGGCGAAGCGGGTGCTTCTTCAGAATCTCGTTTTTGCCAGCGGCGTGATCGTTGTGCTGATTTCCGCCGCGCTCGGTTTCTCGCTCGCTCTACCGTTAGGCGTGGTCGGCCACGAAGGCAGCACCGTGCTGGTCTGCCTCAACGGCCTGCGCCTCCTGCTCATCGGCCGGGCGACAATTCGATAGCCCGCTTACTTTTTGACCAGCAGGCTCGTTCCGGTCATCTCCTTAGGCTTGGGCAGCCCGAGCATTTCCAACAGCGTCGGCGCGACATCCGCCAGAACGCCGTCCTTCACGGAATAATCCGCCGCGTCCGCCGCGACGTAGAAGATGTGCACCAGATTGGTCGTGTGCGCGGTGTTGGGCGAGCCGTCGGGATTGCGCATGTATTCGCAGTTCCCGTGGTCGGCGGTGATGAGGAGTTTTCCGCCGAGGCGGAGGGTTTCCTCTGCCACGGCCTTCACGTCGGCGTCGATAACCTCACACGCCTTGACCGCGGCTTCGACCACGCCGGTGTGGCCGACCATGTCCGGGTTGGCGAAATTCAGGATGACCATGTCGTAGTCCTTGAGCTTGGCAACGACGGTGTCCGTCACTTGCTGGGCGCTCATCTCCGGCTTGAAATCATAGGTCGGCACGTCCTTGGGCGACGGAATAATCACGCGGTCTTCGCCGTCATAAGGCGCTTCCTCGCCACCGTTGAAGAAGTAGGTGACGTGCGGGTATTTCTCGGTTTCAGCGATCCGCATCTGGTTTTTACCGGCGGCCGCGACCACCTTGCCCAACACGTTGTCGAGCGTCTGCGGCGGGAAAATTCCCGGGCAGCCGTATTTCTCATCGTATTGGGTCAGCGTGACGAAGTGCACCTTCGGAGTGACCTGACGGTCGAAGCCGGCGAAATCCGGATAGAGAAACGCCTCGGAAAGTTCGCGCGCACGGTCGGAGCGGAAGTTGAAGAACAGGACCACATCACCATCCCTGACGCGCTGCGTGTCCGCTTCCGCGAAAATCATCGGCGGCATGAACTCGTCGGTCTTGTCCATCCGGTAGTAGTCGGCCACGGCCTCGCTCGCGAGCACGTCGCGCTTCTCGCCTTTTCCTAACACGATGGCGTCCCAGGCGAGCTTCACGCGGTCCCAGCGCTTGTCGCGGTCCATCGCGAAATAGCGGCCGATCACCGTGGCCACATGGGCACCACTCTTCGCAGCTTCGTCCTCGACCTTTGCCAGATAGCCTTGGCCACCCGTCGGGGAAGTGTCCCGGCCATCGGTGATCGCGTGGATGAAAATGTCATTCACGCCTGCTTCTTTCGCCAGCTTCACCATCGCGCTGAGTTGGTCCTGGTGGCTGTGGACGCCGCCGTCGGAAACGAGGCCGATGAAATGCAACCGCCCGGTCTTGGCTTTTTCCAGCGCTTCCACGAAAACCGGATTCGTCGCGAGAGTCCCCTCTTCGATCGCCTTGTTGATGCGTGTGAGATCCTGGTAAACGATCCGGCCGGCCCCGAGATTGAGATGGCCCACCTCCGAGTTTCCCATTTGGCCGGGAGGCAGCCCCACATCGAGGCCCGAGGCGCTTAGGAAACCCTTCGGATACGTTTTGAACATCACCTCATGAAAAGGGGTTTTCGCGAGCAAGGTGGCGTTCCCGTCCTTGATTGCGGTTTCTTTCCCCCCGGGGTTCACACCCCAGCCGTCGCGAATAATGAGCACTATAGGTTTCTTGTCCATGGCAAGGGAGCGTTTACCCCTGCCCGCTCGGTCCCGCAAGCCTTGAAAGGCCTTTACTAAAAGCGAATTTTAAAGCGATTCAAAAATTCGCTTGAAAACGACATACTTTTGATGCATCTTTTTTGACATGAGAACTACCGTAACAATTGATGACGATTTGCTCGCAGCGGCGGCAGACTTCAGTGGCATCGATGAAAAGTCAAAGCTCCTTAACTTCGTCCTCGACGCCTATGTGAAAAGGATGGCCGCACGCAGACTCGCCGCCTTGGGCGGAACCATGCCTGACTTCGATATCGCTCCCCGGGACTCCCGCGTGAGCTATTACTCGGATTCCACATTTCCAAGCTCCAGAGTCGCCGACGAACCAAAATGAAACCGATTCTCGTAGATACCTGCGTCTGGATCCATCATTTCCGCCAGCGGAATCCCCTGCTCGCGGCCATGCTGGAAGACGGCGAAGTCTGGTGCCACCCGATCGTCGTGGGCGAGCTGTCCATGGGAACCTTGAAGGACCGGCGGCAAACGGTGATCGATCTCGCGAAATTGAATCGCCCTCCAATCGCCAGTTTCTCCGAAACCCGCCAGATGGTGGAGTCTCGCCGGCTCTGGGGCCGTGGAATCCAGTGGAACGACGCGAACATCCTCGCGTCGTCCGTCCTCGGCGGGATTCCGCTCTGGACGTTTGATTTGCGCCTCAAGGCGATCTCCGAGGAAATGGGCGTGAACTTCACCGGGGGGTGATTCGCCGTGCGGAAACAGCGGATTCCGCCATTCACCATGCATTCATTGCGGCGACTCGGGAAACGGTTGCTCCCCCAGCCCATCGTGCTTAGAAAAAGCCAGACGCCATGTCCGACAAACCATTCTTCTACCAAGATCCCTTCCCTCTCGGTCCCGATACCACTGAATATGAACTGATCAGCTCTGAGCACGTCTCCGTCTCGGAATTCGAGGGCAGGCCGATGCTCAAGATCGCCCCGGAAGCGCTAACGCAGCTGGCGGCCGAAGCGATCAAAGGCATCAATTTCACCCTTCGCGCTTCCCATCTCGCGCAAGTCGCGGCGATTCTCGATGACCCGGAAGCCTCGGAAAACGACCGCATGGTCGCGCTGATGCTGCTGAAAAACGCCGAAATCGCCTCACACGGCATCCTGCCGTTCTGCCAGGACACCGGCACCGCCACCATCGTCGGGAAAAAGGGCCAGCAAGTCTGGACCGGCTGCGACGACGCGGAATTCCTCTCCAAAGGCATCTACCAGACCTACACTAGGGAAAACCTCCGCTACTCGCAGACCGCCCCGCTCACGATGTATGACGAGGTCAACACCAAGACCAATCTCCCCGCGCAAATCGATCTCTACGCCACCGAGGGCGATGCCTACAAATTCCTCTTCGTCAGCAAAGGCGGCGGCTCTGCCAACAAAACCTTCCTCTACCAGGAAACCAAGGCCCTGCTCAACCCCAAGCGGCTCAAGGAGTTCTGCCGCGAAAAAATGGCGTCGCTCGGTACCGCCGCCTGCCCGCCCTATCACCTCGCCTTCGTCATCGGCGGCACGTCCGCGGAAAATTGCCTCAAGACGGTGAAGCTCGCCTCCACCCATTATTACGACGAACTGCCGACTTCGGGCAACGAGCACGGCCGGGCTTTCCGCGACATCGAGCTTGAAAACGAGCTGCTCGCCATGGCCCGCGAAGTCGGGATCGGCGCCCAGTTTGGCGGCAAGTATCTCGCGCTCGACGTCCGCGTGATCCGCCTGCCGCGTCACGGCGCGTCGTGTCCCGTCGGCATCGGCGTTTCCTGCTCGGCGGACCGCCAAGCCAAGGCGAAAATCACCAAGGACGGGATTTTCCTCGAAAAACTGGAGAAAAATCCCGGCCGTTTCATCCCTGAGAAATTCCGCGATTGGAAATTCAAGGGCGTGCCGATCGATCTCGATCTCGGAATGGAGGAAACCCTCAAAACCCTCTCGAAATACCCCGTCACCACCGCACTCGCGCTGACCGGAACCATCATCGTCGCCCGCGACATCGCCCACGCGAAGCTCAAGGAAATCCTCGAAGAAACAGGCGAACTCCCGGAATATTTCAGGAAATACCCGGTCTATTACGCCGGTCCGGCGAAAACCCCGCCTGGCATGCCATCCGGCTCCTTCGGCCCGACCACCGCCGGTCGGATGGACGGCTACGTCGATCTTTTCCAAGCCAACGGCGGCTCGATGGTCATGCTCGCCAAGGGCAACCGCTCGAAACAAGTCACCGACGCCTGCCAAAGCCACGGCGGCTTCTACCTCGGCTCGGCCGGCGGACCCGCCGCTTTGCTCGCCCAAGAACACATCCGCTCGCAAGAAGTGGTCGCCTTCCCCGAACTCGGCATGGAAGCAGTCTGGAAAATCACCGTGGAGAACTTCCCCGCCTTCATCCTCGTCGACAACAAGGGCAACGACTTTTTCACCTCGCTGAACACCTGCCCGGTCTGCCATTGATTCCGCGGCCGAAAGAATCTTCCGCCACTTCGAGTAATACCCTTTGCAAGCACCTCGGAGGGACCTTAGCGTCCCTCCAACAACACCACTACCACCATGGGACCTATTGGAATGCCAGAAATGATCATAATTTTCATTGTGATCCTGTTGCTCTTCGGAGCCAAGAAGCTGCCCGAACTCGCTCGCGGGATCGGCAAAAGCATGGGCGAATTCAAAAAGGCGCGTGAGGATTTCGAGCACGAAATCACCCGCTCCGAGACCGAAACCCGCGTGAAGGAAGTTCCGGGCAAAGAACCCCGGGAATCCTGATCGCATGGGATTCCGGCGTCTCATCGCTTCATTCGGAAATCACGCCCCAAGGATTCTTGGGGCTGTTTTCTGTATGGGCACGATGCTCGCGGCTTCTTCCTGCGACCGCAAAACCGGAACCCCGGATTGGAACACGCCCGGAACTCAAACGGCCGCGCCGGAACCCGAAGAAGCGCGTCCATTTGAAGTCGAGGCTGAAATCGAGACTCCCGCCGCCCCCGAAGCTGTCACGGTTTCTTCCGAAACCACCTCCCCAAGCGGACTTCGCTTCATCACTTACAACGTCGAAAACTGGCTGACGATGGATCGCTACGTCGATCGGAAAGCCCTCAAAGGCGCTCCGAAACCGGACAGCGAAAAGCAGGCGGTCGTCGCAATCCTCTCCCGCCACACGCCCGATGTCATCGGTCTGTGCGAAATCGGCGAAGCCTCGGACCTCGCCGAAATCCAGCAAGACCTCAAAGCTGCCGGCTTGGATCTCCCGCACTCCCATTACACCGGAGGCTCGGATCCCACGCGCCACCTCGGGCTGCTTTCACGTTTCCCGATCACATCCACCGCCAAGCCGGCCGAAACCGAATACCGACTCGCCGGTCAAACCTTCGCGATCAACCGCGGGATTCTTGATGCGACCATCCAGGCCCGCGGGAAATCCTACCGCTTCCTTGGAACCCATCTCAAATCCAAGCGCGACAGCGAGCAAGGCGATCAGGAAGCCATCCGCCTCAACGAGGCCCGCTTGTTGCGCCGTCACGTAACCTCCATTCTCAAAACCAACGCGGACGCCCGGCTCGTGGTTTACGGGGATCTCAACGACACCCGCGCCACTCCCACGATCAAGACGATCACCGGAAATTACAACGACCCGACTTACCTAACCGCCATCCCGGCCAAGGACTCGCACCATGACGCTTGGACCCACCACTGGGCGCTGCATGACCTTTACTCCCGCATCGACTTCATCATGGTGACCCGCGAACTCCGCAAGGACGTCGATTTCCCCGCCGCGAAAATCATCGACGACGCGGACTGGGACAAAGCCTCGGACCACCGCGCGGTGCTGGCCGTTTTCAAGTGACGGCGGCAGCCCGAACTTCCTTGATCCCAAGCCCGATGCGGAGAGACTCCGGCAGCGCAATCATCCCATGGACCCTATTATCCTCAAAACACTCCATCTCGCCGGCGTCATCGCCCTTTTCACCTCGCTCGGCGCAACGCTGCTAGGCGGCTCTGGCAAAAAGCGAGCCTCGATGCTTCACGGCATCTCGCTCGTCCTCATTCTCGTCGTCGGCTTCGCCATGCTGAAAAAGCCGCCGATGGGTCAATCCTGGTGGATGATCAAACTCGGCCTGTGGCTATTCCTCGGCGTCGCCCCCGTCCTCGCCAAGCGCAAGGTCCTGCCAAGCTCCATTGTCCTGCTTCTCAGCATCGCCGCCGCGGTGACCGCCGCGTGGCTCGGCCTCGCCAAGCCGTTCTGACTAGATTTTCTCTACCTCGACCTGCACTTCCATCCGGCAATGCCCGGTGCCGTTGTAGCTCCCGCGCACCGGAGCCACATCCTCGTAGTCGCGGCCCACGGAAATCTTCACGTAGCGCTCGTCGGCAAGCGTGTTGTTAGTCGGGTCGAATCCGATCCAGCCGGCGGCGGGCAGATAGACCTCGGCCCAGGCGTGCGAAGCCTGCGCGCCGACGAGCGTGTCGCGCGGGCCGTTGTATAAATAGCCGGAAGCGTAGCGGGCCGGGATTCCCACCGCCCGGCACAAGCCAAGCATCACGTGTGTGAAATCCTGGCAAACGCCGCGCATCATCTGGAAGGCCTCTTCCAAATGGGTATTCACGTTCGTCACTCCGGACTCATATCGGAACTCCCGGTAAACCCACTCCATCAGCGCGTTCGCCTGATCGAAAACCGCCTTGAACGGAGCTGTCACATCCACCGCCTGCCGCCAGATATCGGGATGCCGGGAAACCCAGCCGCTTTCCTGCAAATACGGCCAGATCTGCTCGCGGATCGACGAATCGCCGTAACCCTCCAATGTCGCCGCGCGGCTCGCCGCGGAGATGTCCAACGGCAGATTGTGAGGCGGACCCCGAAATTCGGGCCAGGGGTTAAGCTTTGATTGTGGTGGTCGGGCGCGGGTCTTGAACCCAAACTAAACCACACAAAATGAAAGCA
>NZ_JBIKBQ010000118.1:0-12207 GCF_058122085.1 Luteolibacter sp.
GGCCGCCTCAGCGACGAACAGAAATCCCTGCGCGAGTGGTATGGCAAACTCATCCGCGCCACCCAGGTCCGCGCCTTCACCGCCGGCGGGTTTTACGGGCTCAATCACGCGAACAAAGAGAACCCAGCGTTCGGCAGGGTGGGGGGCGAGACGGTCTCCGGCCACTGGCTCTATGCGTTTCTCCGCCGCGATCCCAAGACCGGCCAGGCCTTCCTCGTGGTCGCGAATTTCCACCCCTCCGAAACCCTGCGCGGCGTGAAAGTCAGCATCCCGCAGGACGCGGTGATGTTCCTCGGTCACTCGGGCGATGAAATCTGGTCCTTCACCGACCGGCTTGATTCCAACTGGTCCGGCTCCATCGCCCGCTGCCTATTGGAAACCGAAGGCGTCGCCTTGCCCGAGCTCGCTCCTTGCTCGGCGCTGCTGTTGGAAATCGGCAAGTAGCCGTCCCTCTCAGAGTCGGATCTTCGCGCCATCGTTGGCCGCGCTTTGATAGATCGCCTCGATCAGCGCCACGGATTTCCTCGCCTCGGCGGCGGACGTGCTCGGCTCGCGGCCCTCGCGGATGGCGGCGACGACCTCCTCGAAATTCCGCTGGTGTTGGACGGACTGGATCGCCTTCGGGTCGTTCGCACCGAGCGTCGCCTGGGAGCCGCGCATCAGGCTGCCGCGGATTTCCGCGTCAAGGGGCAGCTCGTTTTTGAAATCCCAGACCTCGAAGGTTTCATCTGCCAGAAAGACGGATCCATCCGTGCCGCAGAGCTGCACGCGGCCCGGGTGGCCGTCCTTCGACCAGCAGCAGGTCGAGCCCTCGATGACGCCGCGCGCGCCGCTCTCGAACTCGAGGATCGCCACGGCCACGTCCTCGACTTCGATGCGCTCATGCGCCAGGCAGGCGGTGTTGGCCTGGACCGACTTCACCGGCCCGGCGAGATGAAGCAGCGCGTCGATGGCGTGGATCGCCTGGTTCATCAGCGCGCCGCCGCCGTCGAGCGCCCATGTCCCGCGCCACGCGGCGGAATCGTAGTAAGCCTGGTCGCGGAACCATTTCACATAACAGGAGGCGGAGACGATTTTGCCCAAGCGGCCGTCGTCGCACGCCGCCTTGAAGGCGGTCATCGCCGGATTGAAGCGGCGGTTGAGAATGGCTGCCAGAGTCTTGCCGCTAGTGGCTGCGGCGACCGCGAGCCGGTCGATGCGCGCGGCGGTGATTTCCAGCGGCTTCTCACAAGCGACGTGCTTGCCCGCCCGGAGAGCTGCCAGCGCGGGGTCGAAATGCGCACCGGACGGCGTGCCGATGGTGACGATTTCGAGCTCGGGATCGGCGAGGAAATCCGCGAGCGAGGTGAAGGCTTGCACTCCGTGCTCTGCGGCCAGCGCTTCGGCGCTTTCCGGGCGGTGGTTGTAAACCGAGTGCAGCGTCCCGCCGCTCATCGCGCGGATCGCCTGGGCGTGAAGGCGGCCGATAGAGCCGGTGCCGATGATGCCGAATTTCATGCTGCGATCCTTGCCGGATTGCGGCCCGAGGCCAGCGAATCCTGCGGGATGGCGCTTGAAATTTCCGGTTCCGCCAGTCAAAGCAGGCCGCGTGCACAAAGCTTTCATCCTCGGCGCCGGGCTCGGCAATCGTTTGCGGCCGCTCACGGAGCGCCTCCCCAAGCCGCTGGTGCCGTTATTTCACCGCCCGCTCGCCGAGTGGGCGATGGCGGCCTGCGCGCGGGCGGGGATCGGGCAATTCGCGATCAACACCCATCATCTTCCCGCAGCGTGGGAAGATTTCGGCGCGGGAAACGCGGTGACTTTGTTTCACGAGCCCGTCCTGCTGGAAACCGGCGGCGGCCTGAAAAACATCGCCGCGTGGATGGGGAACGACGCGGTGCTGGTCCACAACGGCGACATTTTCTCGACGCTGCCCTTGGAAAAACTCATCGCCGCGCACGAAGCGTCCGGCCTGCCGGTGACGCTCGCGCTGCGTTCGGAAGGCGTCGCCAAGCACATCGCGCTCGACCCCTCCGGCACCCGCGTCACCGACATCCGTAAGTTGCTCGGCAAGGCGGAGGGAACCCACGTCTTCAGCGGAATTTATTGCGTGAGCCCCGGCTTTCTCGATCTGATCCCGGCGGGCGAGAAAATATCGGTGATCCCGGCGTTCCTCGAACTCGCCAAATCCGGCCGGCTCGGCGCCATCGTTCTCGACGAGGGCGTCTGGCTCGATCTCGGCGACCGCCAATCCTACCTCCAGGCGCACCGTGAGCTCGACCTCGCTCCGGCGATCCACCCGCAAGCGGTGGTGACGGGTGCGGTCATCGAGCGGTCCGTCGTCGGCCCCGGTGCGCTGGTGGCGAGCGGGGCGGTGGTCCGCGACTCGGTCATCTGGCCCGGCGGCCGGGTTTCCGCGAATGCGGTTTTGGACCGTTGCATCGTTTTTTCCGCCGCCCCGGCCGGAGAAATCCACCAAGACGCCGATCTCTGAAAGAGAGCCGCCCGCAATGAGGTAATTCCACGGTATTTTTCCGGAATCCCGGGGGAAATCGAAAAATCTGATATTTTTCCACTCCCGCTCTTGCCAACCACCGTCCGAACCGATAATTCCCGCAGACCCCAAATCCTATGACACACACAGACGCATCCACAGTACCCAACGCAAAGCGGCTCCTCTGGGCCGGATTCATGGCCATCTTAGCAGCCGGTGTCGGCTTTGCCATTCGAGGTGGCATCTTCGACAACTGGTCGAAGGAGTTCGGATTCACCGGCGCGCAATTGGGTGCCATCGGCGGTGCCGGCTTCATCGGATTCTGTTTCGGTATTTTTGGCGGCGGGGTGATCGTGGACAAGATCGGCTACGGGAAACTCGTCATCGTCGCACTCCTCTGCCACATCCTCTCGGCAGTCGTCACCTTCGGGGCCAGCACTCCGGAAAACGCCTACAACTTCCTCTACTGGGGCATGTTCCTCTTTGCCTTCGCCAACGGCACCTTGGAAGCCGTCGCCAATCCCCTGGTGGCCACCCTTTTCCCGAAACAGCGGACCCATTACCTGAACATCCTGCACGCCGCTTGGCCCGCCGGCATGATCCTCGGCGTCACCGCTGGTTGGCTTCTCGATGACAAGATGGCTCTCAGTTGGAAGCTCCAACTCGCCCTCTATCTCATCCCGACCGCCGCCTACGGCCTGATGTTCCTCGGTCAGAAATATCCCAAGTCGGAAGCGGCCGCGAAGGGCGCAAGCTTCGTTGAAATGTTCAAATCCGTCGGCATCATCGGTGCCCTTGTCGCCTGCTACCTCCTCGCCCTGTTCTTCGGAGATCTTTTCAAAGGTGTCTCGCCCGAATCCGCCAACCTGATCGGTTACGGAATCGGCGGTGCCCTGCTTGTCGGCGTCGCCGTGATGACGAAGTTCTCCCTCGGTTCCTTCCTGCTTTTCGTCCTGTTCGTCACCCACGCCCTGGTGGGTGCGGTCGAACTCGGCACCGACGGTTGGATCCAGAACATCACCGGCAATCTGTTCACCTCGGAACAAGGCAAATACCTCTTCCTCTGGACCTCCGCCATCATGTTCGGACTCCGCTTCTGTGCCCATTGGCTGGAAACCAAGCTCAAGCTCTCGCCGATCGGCCTGCTGCTCGCCTGCTCGGTGCTCGCCTTCATCGGCCTCTCCCTCGCCGTCAAAATGGAAACCTTCGGGATGGCGTTGGTCGCACTCGGCATCTACGCCATCGGCAAGACCTTCTTCTGGCCGACCATGCTTGCCGTCGTGGGTGACCGCTTTCCTCACACCGGGGCCATTGCCATGTCCATCATGGGAGGAATCGGAATGATGTCCGCAGGCCTGATCGGCAGTCCGGGTCTCGGCTACGCCAAGGACCGCTTCACTGGCGAGGCGCTGCTGTCCTCCGATGCGGCGCTCCATGCCGAATACAAGGCGGAAAAGCCTTCCACCTTCCTCAATATCCCGGCGACCGCCGCTTACGGGCTGGACGGCAAGAAACTCGCTGCGGCCAAGGAGGCCACCGACAAGACCGACGCCCAGAAAGCCGTCGTCCTCGCCGACCAAAAAGGCGACCGCGCGACGCTCAAAGCGGATTCCTTCATCCCTCTCATCATGGCGGGGGTCTACCTCATGATGTTCCTTTATTTCAAAACCATCGGCGGCTACAAGCCGCTGAGTATCGAGGAAATGGCCGGCGGCGTGCAAGGGCCCGTTGTCTGAGAAATCCTCTGAGAAATCCTCGTTTTCTGCAAACCAGCGGCATGGCTTTACGGCCATGCCGCTTTTTTCCGCTTGCGGCATGGCCGTTCGGAGGGTCCATTGGGGGCCAATGACCGCAGGCGGCAAGACATGGATAAAATTCGGCGCTGTCCTCGCGGGGATATTCCTCACCTGTCTTCCCGTCTCCGCCCAGCAGGTGAAAATCAATCTGGCCGACGGTTTCGACTTCCCCGTGGGCAAGCCCAACGCGGAGGGATATTATAAAGCCCGCGGCCTGCGCCTGCGCGCTCCGCAGCATTTTGGCGAGGATTGGAACGGCCGCGCCGGCGGTGACAAGGATCTCGGCGACCCGGTTTACGCGATCGCCGACGGTATCGTCACCCTCGCCCAGAACGTCCGCACCGGCTGGGGAAACGTTGTGCTCACCCGCCACGCCTACCGCGATCCGGGCACGGGGCAGGTGAAATACTGCGACACCCTCAACGGCCACCTCAACCAGATCCAGGTCAAGGACGGGCAGTTGCTCAAACGCGGCCAGCAGATCGGCACCATCGGCACCAATTTCGGGATGTATCCGGCGCACCTCCATTTCGAGATCCGCCACAACATCAACATCGGCATGGCACGCAGCAACGTACCCTCGGACCTGGCCAACTGGGCGGATCCCACGGAATTCATCAATAAATTCCGCAAGCTCAACCGCGAGTGGCGGCCGGTCGTCGTTCCGACGGGGACTTACCAGCCATACGCCGGCTTCAAGGGGCTCTGACCAGACTTGAGCGCTCGTTTTAGGAGCTCTTCAAGTCCGATGCCGCGCTTGGAATTTCCGAGTCCTCCAGACCATATTGGGACGTCAGGTTCGCATGGCTGTGGTTGACGAAAACCGACTCGCCCAGCGGGTGGTGATCCCCGATCATGCGCTTCATCCCGTGACGCAGAACCTCGACCAGGTGCGAACCCGCCTCCACCGCCAGCGTCACCGAGGACGGCGCGGACTGATGCAGGAAATCCGCGTCATGGCCGACCGAGAATTCCTCATCCTCGATGTGCCGGAGCAGCGCCTCGATTTTCTCCATCCTGAGGGAGTCGGGCTCTCCCCGCCGCCGGGATTCCTCGAAGTTCCGCTTGAGGGCGTTTTCCTCGATCCGCAAGACGTCCAGCCGCCGCCGGAGTTCGTGGCCCGCGGGCTGGCCGATCTCCCCGACTTCCTGTTCGAGTCTCTCAAGCTTGGCTTCTGCTTCCAAAATCTTCTCCGCAAGCAGCGACGGATCTTCCCGGGTGGTTTTCATGGTGCATGGTGGATTGTTATTCCACCTGGCAATCTACCCGTTGCGGCCATGCCCCGCAAGGGGTTTTCCCACGCGTTCCCGTGGCCTCAGAGGCCCTTGACGGCGCGGCCTTTCTGAATGAATTCCTCGCGCAGGCGGTCCTTTTCGGGTCCGCCAATGTCCTGCAGGGTGAGGTTCTTGTCATGTTCCACCGAGTAGGCGAAGCGCAGGGTGGTGGCCGAGGGGCCGGCACCGGGCTTGATTTCCATGTCCCACATCAGCAGGCCTTTCGGTTTGTCGAAGCGCTGATAGTCGGCGTCCTGGCTCAAGGGAACGGAGCTCTCGCCGATGGCCACCCGCAACGTGTCGGTGTCTCCGGTGTGGGGCGTGCGGTCGCGCAGGATCAAACGCGCGGGGGCTTGTTTGAAATTGTCGACCACGATTTCATAAGTGAAGGAAACCTGGCGGTTGCCGCCTTGCACCACTTCCGAGCGATCCACCAGCGAGCGCCGCGCGCGCAACTGGCTGTCCACCCCGAAGCTGATGGCGAATCCCTGGCCGGAGGCGATCGTAGGAATGTCCGTCCGGCCGGTGAACTCACCGTCGAGAAACACATTCACCTTGCCGCCTAGCAAATCGCGCCCGGTATTGTTGTCGAGCGAGGCCTCGCGAAACACGCTGGCGGTGAGCACCGGCGTCGAGACATGATAGAACTTCGATTTCATGCGGCCTGAGAGGACGGGCACCATTTGGGCGTCGCGGCGGCTTTGCAGGCTGACCGGGCGTTCGATGGAATACACCACGCTGCCTTGTTCCGACTTGCCGCTTTCCAAGGCGCGCAGGTTGCCGATGCGCTCGGTCAGTTCCATCAGCTGCACGCTCGCGGCGGACTCGTTGGCGGAGAAATTCGCCTTCAGCATCTCGTCGATCGAGTTGCCGCGGAACTGACGTGCCAGCGCCTCCTGCCGGAGCGTGAGCGCCTGCGAGTATTTCGATTGCGCGGCGGACTGGCTTTGCGGTTGCTGGGCGGCGCTCTCCTGGACGCGGACAAACAAGGGCGAAAGCTGCGGGTTGTAGGCGCCCACCGATGGAGACGCCGTGGAAAGCGCCAGTTTCACGTTCGTCCAATCCTCGCCGCTGACCTGATGGACGATGGCGTTGAACTCCATCGAGACCTCGCCCTTGGCGGTCTCCCCGCGGAAGTTATAGGACGGGCTCCAGCCGCAATCGTTGACAAGATAGTTCAGTTTCAGCGAGGCGGGGCCGGCAGCGGTTTTCTGCAGATAGACCACCGCCTCGTAGATCACCGGCGGTCCGGCGGCGAGGGTCTTGCGCTGGTCTTCCAAGATCTTGAGCTGATCGGCGATCTCCTCGATTTCAAGGTCCAGCTTCATGATTTCCTGGGACGCCTTCTCATACTCCTCGAAATGGAGTTGGGTTAGTTTTTTGAGTTCCTCCGCCTGGAGCACGCCGTGGGTCATTTCCTGCTGGGCGGCGGGGGCCACGAAGTTGGATCCCAGTTTTTTGAGGAACTCCTGGCGGATGCGGCGCAGGGCGATCTCGTTGCTGTTCACCGTGGATTTGCGTTTCAAATCCTTGATCGCCTGCTCCAACTTGGCCACCTCGCTTTGTGCCTGGGCGGCTTTGTCAGGGGTTTTGGTGCGAAACGCCACCGAGCGGATCTCGACGCCTTTGGCTTGATCCGCATAGACCGAATTCGAATCCGTGGCGGACGGCAGTCCGGAAACCACCACCTCCATCGGAGCCTGGGGACTGTCGGGAATATCAACTACCCTGGAAACCAATGCGGAACCTTGATAGACGGTGACCTCCGAGATTTTGCCGGAAAGAACCGCCGGCGTCTGGGCGTTGGCCAGACAAGTCGCATAAGCTCCAGTGATGATGAGACGGCGCAACGGTTTTGTCTTCATGGCAGTGAATGCTGGGAATTTGCTTTTGGGGGGGAGGCCTTGAAACAGCCGTGTGGCCGAGGCCTCTGTCAGGTTCTATTGTCTATTGGGTGTGAGCCTAGCTTCGCCGTCCGCGTTGCCAAGATTTTTCGTGGGCTTGCGGTGGCGGGCGGGCGCGCTAGGCTTCGGGAAATGAGTCGGCGATCGAGAAGACGGAGTGGGGCGGGCGAGCGCCGGTGGCTGGGCAGGGCGGCGGTCTGGCTGCTGGTGCTCGCAGTGCTCGGCCTGGGCGCGGGCTACGGACTGCTGCGGCGCTACCTGCACAGCGACGCGTTCCGGATGTTTCTATCCGCCGAGGCCGGCAAGGCCGCGGGCGTGACCGGCGAGTTCGCGCCTTTCGACTGGAAAGGCCTGGCGGTCGATACGGAATCCTTCGAGGCGCGGGGCGCGGGTCCGGTCACCGGACTGCGGGCGGACGGCTTGCACACCGAGATCGGGCTCGGCGGCGTGCGGCGCGGGGTTTGGGAAATCCTCGGATCCAACGTGCGGCGTCTGGAGGTTTCCGTCGATGCGAGGAAGCAGCCGGATGAAACCCCGCCGCCGCGGACCGGGCCGGGCGCGGTGACCAAAGCGAAACCCGCCGGGTGGTTTCCCAAGCAAGCGGAACTTCAAGGCATCGACGTGCGCGAGCTGGTGGTGAAGGTGATTCTCCCGGAAGGTCTGGCCACGGCGAGCGGCATGAACTTCCACGCCGAGCCGGCCGGAGCGAGGGGCGCCTACCGCGCGGAGATCGAGGGCGGCGCCGTCCGTCTGCCGTTCGGGATGATTCCGGAATTGCGTTTGGACCGCGCCCGCCTGCGCTATCAGGACGGGAGGATCTTCCTCACCGAGGCGACGGTCGCCGCGTGGGACAGCGGCCGCATCCAAGGCACCGGCGAGTGGGACATGAATTCCCGGCAGTTTTTCATCGAGGGCGATGTCACCGGCGCGAAGTGCGAAAACGTCTTCAACCCGGATTGGGCGAAGCGGCTGACGGGCGACGTGACTTCGAGCTTCACGTTCAGCAACCAGCCGGGATTTCCGCAAGCGGACGGAAAACTCACCATCCAGAACGGCGTGCTCACCGCCTTGCCGATGCTCGACGCGCTCGCCGCTTATGCAGACACGCGGCGGTTCCGGATTCTAACGCTCAACGAGGCGCGCACCGGGTGGCGGTGGAAATCGGGCGAGCTCGTCCTGACGAACCTGGTGCTTGCCAGCGAGGGGCTGGTGCGGATCGAGGGCGGCATGACCCTTCGCGGGCGGCAAATGGACGGCGTTTTCCGCCTCGGGCTGGCACCCGGCACGCTGGCCACCATTCCCGGCGCGGAGACCGACGTGTTCGCGCCCGGCGAGCGCGGCCTGCTTTGGACCACGCTGCGCATCACCGGCACCCTGGATGACCCGAAGGAGGATTTGACCAACCGTCTGATCGCCGCGGCGGGCTTGCGGATGTTCGAACAGCTTCCGGAAACCGGCGAGCAGGCGCTCAAGTTCACCCGCTCGCTGCTTGGTGAGCCCTCTTCCAAGACGATCGAGAAGGGCGGGAAAATCATCGAGGAAACCCGCAAGACCGTGCGCGACATCAGCGGGATTCTCGATGGAATCCTCGGCGGAAAACCGGAGGCGCCGGCCAAGGAGGAACCGGCCAAGGAAGACCAACCGCAGTGACGCCCCGGATCTCCCTCATCATCCCCGCCCACAACGAATCGGCGTTCCTTCCGGCCTGCCTGGAAGCCGCGCGGCAAGCGGCGGACCGGACCGGCTCCACGGTCGAGACCGTCGTCGTTCTCAACCGCTGCACCGATGACACGGAGGAGATCGCGCGCCGCCACGGCTGCGTGATCGTCCGCGAGGACGCGAAGAACCTGTCCGCCATCCGCAACGCAGGGGTCGCCGCCGCGGCGGGCGAAATCATCGTCACCTGCGACGCCGACAGCCGGATGCACCCTGATAGTTTCATGGAGGTCCTCAAGCGCCTCGACTCGGGAAAGGTCGTCGGCGGCGGGGCGGTGGTTTTGCCCGAACGCTGGTCGCCGGGGATCGTCGCCAGTGCTTTCGCGATCCTGCCCTATCTCGCGTTCACGGGTGTCAGCTTCGGGCTGTTCTGGTTCCTGAAGCGGGATTTCGAGGCGATCGACGGCTTCGACACGCGCTTCGTCTCGGTGGAGGACGTCGATTTCGCGCAACGCCTGAAAGCCCACGGCCGGAAATCCGGGCGCTCGTGGGGCACGCTGCTGCGGACTCCGCTGGTCACTTCCTGCCGGAAATTCGACCAGTTCGGCGACTGGTATCTGTTCCGCAACCCGGCCTTCGTCCGCAAGGTTTTCCGCGGCGACGACCGGCAGGCGGCGGATCAGTTCTGGTATGACGTCCGCTCGGGTTGACGCGCCCGGGCATGAAAAAAGCGAGGCTGCTCGCGCGGCCCCGCTTTGGGAAAAAACCGTTCTCCATCAGTTAGTTAGAACGGGATGTCGTCGTCTTCCTGGAAGTCGTCGGCGGGGGCTGCGGAAGCGCCCTGCGGCGGGCCGGAGCGTTGCTGCGGAGCGGAGGAGGATTGTTGCGGGCGTTCGTAATCGCCGCCGCCGTTGCCGCCGCCGGCGCCACCGGGCTTGCCGGAAAGGAATTGGAAGTTCTCGGCGATGACCCGCAGCTTGCTGCGCTTCTTGCCGGTTTCCTTGTCATCCCATGTATCCAACTGAAGGCGGCCTTCGATGTAAATCGGGCTGCCTTTGGTGACATACTGCTGGACCACTTCGGCCTGGCGTCCCCAGAGGGTTACATCCACAAAGGTTGTGTCTTCTTGCTTCTGCCCTTGGTCGTTGGTCCAGGTCCGGTTGATCGCAAGGCCGATTTCCGAGACGGTTTTTCCGGACGGAGTGTGGCGCAATTCGGGATCCCGGGTGAGATTGCCGATGAGCATGACTTTATTGAGATTGGCCATAACAGGAGGATTTCTGGGGGGGGGACCCGCGGTTGCGAGCGGAAACTTAGGCGACCCGGACGAAGTGCTGAAGGTGGACGTGGCTGTTCAGGCGCAGGCGGTTCTGGATCTTGGTGATCACTTCGGGCGCGCCCTGGAAGGTGTAGTTGACGTAGTGGCCGGACTCGAGGTGGCGCGATTCGTAGGCGAACTGGCGGCGGCCGAGTTGCGCGACCTTGTCGAGCTTGGCTCCCTCGGCTTCGAGTTCTTTGGAAACGGAGGCGACGAGTTCGTCGACGGTGCCTTCGAGGGACTTGGTGTTAAGGACGATCAGGCCTTGGTATTTGCGACTCATCTGGTGCTGGGAGTGGATTGTTACGTGTGTGAAAGCGATGCGCCGCGGCGGCGATGCCTTGGGAGCGCGCAAGCTGAACGGCATCCAGGGCGGTGGCAAGCATGTTTTCGAGAAGCGGGCGCTCGTCGGGCGAAAACTTGCCGAGCACGTGGCCGGTCATTTCGCCGGGTTCGCTGGCGCCGATGCCGAGCTTGAGGCGGGGAAACCCGTCGGTGCCGAGATGCTGGATGATCGATTTGATGCCGTTGTGGCCGCCGGCGGAGCCTTTTTCGCGGAAGCGCAGGGTGCCGAGCGGCAGGGCGACGTCGTCGTAAACGACCAGCATTTGCTCGGGCGTCCATTTGTGGAACGAAAGGATCTGCTGCACCGCGCGGCCGCTGAGGTTCATGAACGTCTGCGGCTTGAGCAGCAGGGTGCCGTCGCCGGGGATTTTGGCGAGGTGGCTCTGCCACTTGGGGACGGACTGGAAGGCCGCTCCGGAGGCGGCGGCCAGGCGGTCGAGCACCATGAACCCAACGTTGTGGCGGGTCTGCTCATATTGCTTCCCGGGATTTCCGAGGCCGACGATGAGGGAGAAGGACATGGTGGGGTAAATGCTGAAAAACTGAAAAGCTGAAAGGCTGAAAGGCTGAAATTAAAAAGAACGCCCGGGCCGCGTGAGCAGACCGGGCGTTTTGGAAGGAATCAACCGCTCGCCGGTCAGGCAGGAGTGCCGGCTGCCGCTTCGGAAACCGCCGCGGCGGGCTTGCCAAGGTGGGCGACCACGACTTCCGCCGCGTGGGTGGCGCGGACGCCGGCCGGGAAGGTGATGTCGCCGATGTGCAGCGAGTCGCCCACCTGCAGGTGGCTGATGTCGACCTCGATGGTCTCGGGAAGGTCGTTGGGAAGGCAGGTGATTTCGACAGCGTGCACGTATTGTTCGATCAGGCCGCCGGCCTTGACGCCTGCCGACTCGCCGTTGAGGTGGGTCGGGATGTGGGCGGTGATGGCGGTGTTTTCGTCGATGGCGCGGAAGTCGGCGTGAAGCGTGATGCCGGAGAGCGAGTCGTGCTGGATGGACTGGAGGAAGGCGAGGCGGGTGCCGTGGCCTTCGATTTCCAGGTTGACGAGGATGTTTTCCGAGCTGCTGTGGGCGAGGAGGTCGGCGAAGGTCTTGGCATCGACCTTGAGGTTGATGTTTTCGGTGCCTTTTCCATAGATGACGGAGGGAACCCAGCCTTCACGGCGCATTTGTTTGAGGCGGCCGGTGCCGCTGCGGGCGCGTGGTGCTGCTTGGAGTGTGGTCTTCTTGGCCATGACGTTTGGTCGTTGTGTATGATTTGCCGCCGGGGATTACTGCACCCAGTGCGGGGGCGGCGTGTGTAACGGTCGAAGCGGGACTTGTCAAAAATTTGTTTCGGACTCGGTTGATCGGATGCGCTGTGGATGCCGGTCTTTGATCCTTCATCCCTTTGTCTTTTGAAAAGTAGCGGGGGTGTCCCCGGGCCGCGCCAAGGGTCATGC
>NZ_JBIKBQ010000119.1:0-12160 GCF_058122085.1 Luteolibacter sp.
CTTGCGCCGCTGCCTGCATCCCTGTCTGTTTACTCATGGTGTTGGTTGATTTGAAACGTTTGTTCAAACAGGCGATGTCGGAACATCGCCCGATCAACCAGCACCAATCGATTTTAACATTTTAACAGAAAAAAATCCTCTTCCCGCGCCCGCACCGGTCTGCTGGCCATTCTGCAGCCAGTTGCAAAAACGCGCCGCGTCGAACCAGCTCACGTAGGTGATCGGCTTGTTCGCGCTGCCAGGATTCACCGAGTAGGTGAAAGTGCCGGAGGAACCACTGCGGCTGATGCCGTTGATGTAGCTCGTGGTCATGGACGCGCTGTAAAGCCCGTAGCTGTCCGTCTTGGCCGCCGCATTGAGGAACTCGGCATACTGCGAGATGGTCGTCTCGTTCTTCGCGATCTTGTAGGCGTACGCCACCGCGCCGTAGACGCTGCCGGTCGCCGCGTCGTTCGCGTTGTTGATGTTGCCGACGAGCACCGAGTCGATCGTGACGGCAAAGCCCGGCGTGACGAGGGAGATGCCAGCCAGAACGGCCAGACTGAGGGTGGAATTGATGGGGAGTTTCATGGGGAGGAAAAACTGACGCCCGATGGAAGGGCAGAACAGGTGCCGGAAGGCAAATGAATTCATGCCTCAAATGAATGCGCGATGCAAACTGGCGATGGAAGAGCTGCCAAGTGATCGAGGCGGAAATGCGTCAAGTTGGGGACGGATCGTAAAAATAGTGGTCTCCGCTTGCCTCGCCGCCGCTCCTGCTTACCTTGCGCCGCCCATGCCCCTGCCCGACCCCAGTCTCGAACCCGCCATCCGCGACCCGAAAAAACTCCGCAATACCGCCTTCATCCTCGTCGGCATCATGTTGCTCGGCGGGTGGCTGGTGCTCAAAGCCTACGAAGGGTGGTCCGCCAGCCAGGCCAAGGACGACCGCCCGGCCATCATCTACCGCATCACCCCGGAGCGGGATTTGCGGATGCTTCGCCAAGACGGCAAGACAGTGGATCTCGTCGAGCTGCGGGGCAAGGTCATCGCCGTCAACGTCTTCAGTTTGCGTGACCCGGAAATCGCCGCGCGCAGCATGGCGGTCATGAAGCGGCTCGCCGAATCGCGTGCCGCAAACCCGGATTTCCACCTCGTCTCGCTCGTCATCGACCCCCTCCCCGCGGAAAAACTCCTCGCCACCCTCACCGAGACCGCAGCCACCCACGGGATGAAACTGCCGCAGTGGTGGCTCGGCGGCAACGAGCCGAAAACCCTCCACAAGTTCATCAAGAACGAACTCAAGGCCACCACCTATCCGAACGAAAATGCCGGCAAGTGGGACTACGACGCGGCCATCGTCCTGATCGATAAGAACGGCCACATCCGCCGCGCCGTGGTGCCACAGAAACAAGGCGGCCCGCCGTTCATCGCCACCTTCGACTTCGAGCAAGCCGCAGCCTGGGACGCGAAGGGAGCCAAAACCGGCACCGCCAATACCAACGCCGAAGAACTCGAAGTCCTGCTCAACCAAACCATCGACAAACTACTCGCGGAACCCTTCAAAAACTGATGAAACGCAACACCACCATCGCCCTCTTCTACACTGGTGTCGCCGCCGTCTCCGTCGGCATCATCAGCCTCGCCATGTGGCTGCGGCCGGGGCTGAACACGCCCTATCAGGCCCCTGTCGTCGTCAACTCCGGCAAGGACACCGCGCCGCAGTGGTTTGAAATCGGCAAGGATCTGGCCGCCGTCAACCAGGACAACCAACCGGTGAAACTCTCCGACCTGCGCGGCAAGGTCTGGATCGCCGCCGAGTTCTTCGCGATCTGCCCGCACTGCGCCGTCCGCAACGGCGAGGAGCTGCGGAAACTCTACGACGAGTTCGGCAAGCACCCGGATTTCCACATCACCTGCATCTCCGTGGACCCGGAAAACGACAAGCAGGAGAAGCTCGCCGACTACGCGAAAGCCCTCAGCGCCGAGACGAAAAACTGGTGGTTCCTCAACGCCGGAGACGCCAAGACCACCCACGAGTATCTCGAAAAGGAACTCAAGTTCTTCGGCATCCGCGAGCGCACCGACCCGCTCGACATCGAGGCCAACGGCAAATACGCGCACGACCTCGGCTTCATCCTGGTGGACCGCGATTTCAAGGTCATCGGCAAATGGCCGCTCGCCGACGCCCGCTCGGAGGAAGGCAAGAAGCTCGACCCGAATCTCTACCAGAAGCTCAAGGACGAGCTGTTCGGCCGCATCCGCGCGGAGCTTGAGAAAAACGAAACACCCGGCATCTGATGAGCGACGAACGCAAGCAATGGCTCACCCGCCCGCCGCAGGAAGAGCTCTCGAAGAAACTCGGCCTCGCCGCGTGGCTCCTATCCGCCGCCGTGCTGCTGCTCGTGGTGGTGATGCAGAAGGTCAAGCTGCCGCTGCCGGAAGGCTGGTCCACCGCCTTCCTGCCGCCGATCCACGCGGGGATCAACGCCGTCGCCGCCGTGGTGCTGCTTGTCTCCGTGATCTTCATCAAGCTCGGCAATGTCCGGATGCACCGCGCGACCATGGTCTTCGCCATGTTTCTCTCGGTGTTGTTCCTACTTTCCTACGTCGCCTATCACATGACCAACGACCCGACGCGCTACGGCGGCACGGGCGCGATGCGCACGGTCTATTTCCTCCTGCTCATCACCCACATCGTCTCCGCGGCGGTGAGCCTGCCGTTCATCCTCTTCACCTTCATCGCCGGCTGGACCAACCGCTTCGCCGCGCACCGCAAGCTCGCCCGCTGGGTGTTCCCGCTGTGGCTCTACGTCGCCGTCACCGGCCCGGTCTGTTACTGGATGCTGAAGCCGTATTATTGAGGCTTCTCTTCGCACGTAGTCCAGCCCTTCAGGGCGTCTTCGCGCCGCATGAAGACGCCCTGAAGAGCTGGACTACATACGAAGACTCACAGCTCACCGCCGGTAGAGCGTGTCGCTCCGGCGGTTGTTATACGGGGTGATGTCCTGCGCCATCGCTCCGAAATCCAGGGTGGAGCTGACTTGGACCGCCTCGTTCTTCGGCAGGCCGCCGAGCCGGACGGGCATGTAAAAGGTTTGCACGGCTCCGGGCGCGAGGGTCGTCGCGTTGAATCGCCGGCTGCCTACGGGCGTGGTGATTTCAACGAGCGTGTTGACGAGCATCGTGGTGCCGCGGTTTTGCACGGTGACTTGGATTTCATCGTTGCCGGCCGGATCGTCGGATTTCAGAATCCGCTGGTGGGTGATGGCGGCATCCACGATTCCCGGAATGCCGCGGCTCATGACGCGGCCCATGTCGATGATGCCGACGCCGTATTCGGAATCCGGCCCCGGAATGCCGGCCTCGTTCGAGTGGTTCATGACGATTTCCGCAGCCTGACTGGCGCTCATCGTGACACCATCGCCGCTGGACATGGTCGCGGCGATGGCCCCGGCGACGATGGGCGCGCTGGCCGAGGTTCCGCTGATCCGGGCATAGCGGTTTCCCGGCCAAGCCACGTTGAGCGCGTGGCCGGGCGCGGTGACGGAGAGATAGGTTCCGTAGTTGGAAAACTCGAGGTGCTCGCCGCGCGCGTCCACGGCGCCGACGCTGATCACGCTCGGATAGGCCGCCGGATAGGAGGCGTCGGCCTGCTCGGAATTACCCGATGCCGCGACGATCAGGACCTGCCGCTCGTGGGCGTAGAGCACGGCATCCTCGATGAGCGGGTTGTTCTCGGTGGTGCCCATCGAGATGTTGATGATCTGCGCGCCGGCGTCGATGGCGGCGAGGATGCCGGCGGCGAGCGCGAAGGAGTCGGCTTTTCCGGACTCGTCGGCGATCCGGATGGAAATGATTTCCGCCGCGGGGGCGACTCCGGGCGCGGACGCGTCGTTGCCCGCGATCAGCGAGGCGACCGCCGTGCCGTGGCCGCGGGTCTTGCTCAAGTCCCGCGGGAAAGGTTTGATTGCGATGGATTTCACCAGCCCCGGCAGCGCGGGATGCGGGACGACGCCGGTGTCGAGAACCGCGATTCTCACCCCGGCTCCCCACTGGGAATTGTCGGAGGTGATCCCGAGCCACGGCAGCAGTCCGTCGCCGAATCCGACGAGCCCGTCCTGATAGCCGCCGCCAACCGGAGTCGGGGCGGGCACGGAGGGCAGCGAATCGTAGGCGATGATGTTTTCCCCGGCCAGCAGGTCGGAGAGATCCGACCACTCGTCGTAGCCGAGGCGGACGGCTTTGAGCGGATCCAGCCGTCCTATCAGGCGGGTCTTGCCGCCGCCCTCGAGCGCGAACAGAAAGTCGCCGTAAGTTTCCTCCGAGGGAAAACGCAGGATCACCTCACCCGGCTCGCTGCTGGCGAAAATCTCCACGGTCGTGCCATCCCGGAACGCGTCGCGGACGAGGTGTTTCCCGGGCCGAAAAGCCTTCGACCTGGCAGCCGCGGAAACTTCCCGAAGCGGTCGCTCCGACTGGCGGAGCGCCTGGGCTTCCCCGACCTGCCAGAACGCCCACCACCCGAGAAGGCCGCAGAACGCGACAATCCCGAAGGTGATGACAGGCCGGAAATTTCGTTTCATGGATCAGTCTGGAGCGGGAGAAGCAAATGGGTTTCAAAGGAATCAGCAACCCGGATGAAATTGCCGCAGGCATTCCATTCCACAAAAACCGCGGGATGGAAAGCAGGAATCCGAAAGCAGGAATCCGATCCGGAGGGCAACCTCCCGGCGTAACGAGCCTACACGAGGGATACATCCTCGAGAAAAAGGACGGGGACCTTCCTTGCCCGTTCCGAAATTCCATTTTCCGTTTCCGGGCGATGCCGGAAAGCAGCCAGTCCGCGCTTGTGGCAATCAACGCTTCGCGGCATCGGCTTCGATCCAGCTCCAGAGGCTGGCGAGGCCGGATTTCACGGCTTCCTTGGCGGCGGCCAGATCGCCGCCGGGCGCTTTTTTCCCGAACAGGTAGAACTTGATCTTCGGCTCGGTGCCGGACGGGCGGACGGCGAAGGAGCGGCCGTCTTCGAGATCGACGAAGAGCATTTTCTCCTTCGGCAGCAGGTCGCCCTCCTGGTCGAAGAGATCCTGCTTGGCGAAATCCCGGACGCGCAGGACGGCGGAGCCACCGACTTCGGTCGGCGGGTTCTCGGCGTAGGAATTCGCGAGCGCCGCGATTTTTGCCGCGCCGTCCGCGCCTTCCATGACCAGCGACTTGCCGATTTCCAGATAGTAGCCGTATTCGGTGTAAACGTCGTCCATCAGCTCCGGCAGCGTCTTGCCGACGGATTTCGCGTAGGCGGCGACTTCCGCGAACATCAGCGCGGCGCCGTTCGCATCCTTGTCGCGGACGGCGTCGGAGCCGAGGTAGCCGTAGCTTTCCTCGCCGCCGAAGACGAAGAAGCGCGAGTATTCCAGCCGCAGCGCGCGGGTCTGGGCCTGGCTGAGCGAGCGGTAGTCGCCCTTCTTGTCGGCGGGGATGGCCTCCTCGTATTTCCGGAGTTTGCCGGCGATGTATTTGAATCCGGTGAGCGTGTCCACGATGCCCACGCCGAAGCCATCGGCGATGGCGTGCTGGAGCTCGGTGGTGACGTAGGTCTTGATGAGCACCGCGCGGTTGCGGTTGGCGTTGGTGAGCCAGCCGAGTTCGAAGCAGGTTTTCAGGCGATACCAGGCCATCAGCGAGCCGATCTGATTACCGGTTAGCAGGACCATTTTCCCGGCGGCGTCGCGGACCGCCACGCCCATGCGGTCGGCGTCCGGGTCGGTGCCGATGACGATTTCCGCGCCGGATTGCTCGGCGAGGTCGATGGCCATTTTGAGGGCCGGGCCGTTCTCCGGGTTCGGCGATTCCACGGTGGGGAAACGGCCGTCCTGCACGTCCTGCTCGGGCACGGTGAGCACCTCGAAGCCGAACTCGCGGAGCATCGGCACGTTGATGTGGCCGCCGGTGCCGTGGAGGTTGGTGAAGACGATCTTGGTGGAAGCACCGTCTAGCAGCGACGGTTTGAGCAGCAGGGTCTTGAGGAGGGCGACGTAACGGGCGTCCATTTCCGCACCGAGGACGGTGATGCTGCCGCGCTCGGACTCGGGCAGGATTTCATAACGCTCGCTGGTGATGGCGTTCACCTCCCTGACGATGGCGTCGGCGTGGGGATCGACGATCTGCGCGCCGTCGTTGAAGTAGGCTTTGAAGCCGTTGTCGTGCGCCGGGTTGTGGCTGGCGGTGAGGACCACGCCGCCGTCGGCGCGGAGTTCGCGCACGGCGAAGGAGAGCTGTGGAGTCGAGCGCGCGCCTTCGAACAGATAGGCGTCGCAGCCGAGATCCGAGCAGGTCTTGGCGCAGAATTCCGCGAAGTCGCGCGAGAAGTGGCGGGTGTCGTGGGCGAAGACGAGCACCGGCCTGCGGTCCGGTCCGGCGAACTGTTTCGCGTAGGTGATCAGTCCGCGGACGGCGCGGCTGAGGTTGTAGAAATTCATCGTCGCGGTGCCGACGCAGGGATGCTCGGGACGGCCGTTCGGTCCGCCGGCGCCTTGCTCGGCCTTGGTCACCACGCGGCCGATCGTCCGTCCGCGCAGGCCGCCGGTGCCGAAGGCGAGGGTTTTGAAAAAGCGGTCGTTGAGTTCTTCCCACGCTCCGGCGTCCACCAGTTCCTGCACCGCCAGCGGCGCGATCGCGCTCGTCGTGCCATCGAGCAGAGCGGTGATGTTGGATTGGGCGGATTCAAGCAGGCTGCCATTGGCGACCGCGACGGAGAGGGATTCGGAGAGAGAGCTCATTTCGAGCGGGATCGTAGGAGAAATCAGGAGCATGGCAACCCCGTCGATATCCGATTCCCCCCCCCTCCCGGCCGGGCCTCGAATTTAATTCCGTGTCACGGGCGGCGCAGGCGGCCTATGGTCCGCGCATGCCGTTCAGCAACTTGGGACTTGGGAAAGAAATTCTCCGCGCCATTCAGAAAGCAGGTTACGCCCGCCCGACTCCGGTCCAGACGGCGGCCATTCCCAAGGTGATGCAGGGGCACGACCTGATCGCCATCGCCCAGACCGGCACCGGCAAGACCGCGGCCTTCGTGCTGCCGATGCTGCACCGCCTTTCGCTGTCCTATCGGCAGGGCCAGTCGCGTGTCACCAAGGCGCTCATCCTCGCCCCCACCCGCGAACTTGCCGTCCAGATCATGGAAAACGTCCGGACTTACGGCAGCGGCCTGCCCATCCGCGTGGCCGCCATTTTCGGCGGCGTGGAGGAGGAGGCGCAGATCAAATCCGTGCACAAGGGCGTGGACATGATCGTCGCCACGCCGGGACGTTTGATCGATCTAATCGGCCGCCAGAAGCTCGATTTCAGCGCGCTTGAAGTGCTCGTCCTCGACGAGGCGGACCGCATGCTTCACATGGGTTTCCTGCCGGACATCGAGACCATCGCCGGCTATCTGCCGAAGCGCCGGCAAACCCTGATGTTCTCCGCGACGTTTCCCAAAGAGGTCGAGTCCCTCGCACGCCGCTTCCAATATCAGCCCAAGATGGTCCAGATCGGAAGCCGGTCTAATGCGGCGGACACCGTGACGCAGTGCGTCTATGAGCTGCCCGCGCATTTGAAAAAAGAGATGCTTTTGGAACTGCTCCGGCAGCCAACGTTCACCCGCGTCCTCGTCTTCGTCCGGATGAAGGACGGCGCGAACCTGCTCACGAATTTCCTCAAGCTCGCCGGCGTGAAAGTCGCCCGCCTGCACTCCAGCCGCTCCCAGGAGCAGCGGCTCAAGGCACTCCAGGATTTCAAGGACGGCAAAGTCCAGGTCCTCGTCGCCACCGACATCGTCGCGCGCGGCATCGACATCGACGGCGTCTCGCAGGTGGTGAACTTCGATTTCCCGGTTAACGCCGAGGACTACGTCCACCGCATCGGCCGCACCGGCCGGGCGGAGGCGGCGGGCGAGGCGATCAGCTTCGTGCCCAAGGGCGACCTCAACCTGCTAGGCATGATCGAGCTCTCCATCGGCCAGCGCCTCGAGCGGAAACGCCTGCGGGGTTTCGACTACCACGCCACCACCCCCGCTCCCGCGCCCGGCGAGGCCCCGGCGAAGCGCGACTGGCGGAAACGCACCCGCGAGATGGACGCGAAGAAGACGGCCAAGCCCGAGGCGCGCGCCACGAAAAAGCCAGCCGCCAAGCGCGGGAAGAAATAGATCGTTTGCCAATATTCATTGCTGAAACCTCCTGCCGCTTGTGCCACCGGGATATTGTCCGGAGTTCGCGCTTTAGCGTGCGGCGGTCTCTCAGGGAGGTAGTTCCAAATCCCCCCGCGCAGCGTGCCAGATGCGCAGGATTGAGAGCTTCATGGCATCATCATCGATTTCAAAAACGATCCGATAAGGGGGAACGATCAGTTCCCGCAAGCACTCCTCCCGATATTCCGGCACGATTCGGCCAATCCTCGGGAAGCTTTGAAGGGATTCGACCTTGGACACGATCAAATCGCCGAAACGTCCCGCCACCTGCCGGTCATCCCGCGCGATGTAGCGGACGAGGTCCCGCAGATCGGAGAGCGCGATTTCCGACCAGACTATTTGGAAAGCCATCCGCTCAAAAGGTTGCGGACTTCCTCGTGGGGGACAACCTCTCCGCGCCGGACTTCCTCGCGGGCTTTTTCGATGGCGGCAAGGAAGTGAATGCGTTCCTCGATTTCATGCCAAGTGGCACCGTCGGGCAGATCCTTGATGGTTTCCATCGCCAATTCTTTCGTGGACATGAGAGGAAAGTAAGTGATGCCGGATGCTGATTCAAGTCCGCAAAAAACGGGAATTTCCGTCGATGGGCCGCGGCAGGGTAAAGGTTGAAATCATGAACGGGAGAGCGATAGCGAACTCTGCCGAAACCGGCAAAGCCGCAAAACGCCTGGACGCAGTCAAAAGCTGAAACGCTGAAATCCAAGAGGCGTCTCACAGGTGGTTTTTCGGCCGCTCGCCGCCAATGATTCAATACCCCTGCAAGTCGAGTTGATCGCCGCTGAGGATCTTCACGCGTTTCCCCATCTTCTTCTGGATGACTTTGAAATGGTCCATTTCCTCGGGGCGGATGAGTGGAATAAATTCCTTTTCTTGTCAGTTTCTCAAAATAGTGCTTTCTTCCCCCAGACAACAAACCACCGGCCCTTGCGGACCGATGGCTTGAGTTCCCAAGTCGCTGTTCTGATTTTGTTCTCTTCCAGGAGTGAATCAGACAGCGGCTTCTTCATTTCCAGCGGGCGGGCCGCCGCCCGCCTTGGCGCGCCGGGTCAGGCCGCTGCGGCGCTCGCTGAACGGCACGAAGCCCATCGCGCGATACAGCGGGCTGTCCTCGCCGTATTCCGGATGGCTTTGCACGCCCTTTACTAAGTTGCGCAACAGTGTGGCCAGGGACTTCAGCTTGTCGTCGCGCGTTTTCACGGCGGCCGAGCGGGCTTGGTCCCTGATCTTCAAATCCTTGTTGGACTCTTGCAACCCCGCTAGGGCGGCTTCCAGATCAACGAGGGGCTTTCCCGCAAACACGGCTTCAGGAGCTTGCTCCTTCCACACGAGACTGATATCTTCGGCCTTTCTGCCAGGCCGACGGCGTTTGGTGGATGTAGTTTTGTTAGCCATATAGGTAACTGCTACGGGTGAAAACCCGGACGGTGCTCCCGGATCCGCACTCGCGGTCGGGCCATACCGGGCATTCGGTCTTCCAAACCGGAGGGCTGCGTGGAGTCCTTCGCCTGGGAAAATGATTGGAACGGCTCGCCGAGCCGCCCGTGGAATTGGTCTTCAAAGGGTGCGTGGTTCATCGGTCAGCTTTCCTCTGCGATTCCAAAGAGTGTTCTCACCTGGTTGTAGCCCACCAGCGTGCGGTGAATGCGGTAGTCGTTCGCCTCGCGGCGCAGGCGCCCGGCAATCACCGCCGGATCGACGCACAGGCGCTTGGCTGCGGCGCGGATCTCCGCGGCATATTGCAGGTGCCGCACCTGCTCGCTCCACGGGCCCGGCGGGATCAGCGTGTCCAGCGCGAAGCGGTCCGCCTCGGTCTCGATCACTCCGGTCTTCTTCCGGTCGATGTCCACATCGAGCATCACCGGATTCTCGGGCGAGAGGTGCTTCAGCACGTGGCCGAGCTCGTGGAAGAGGGTGAACCAGAAATTGTCCAAACGGTCATGCCGAAGCGTCAGCCCGATCACCGGCCGGTCGTCGGTGCCGAGCATCGCCGCACCGTCCAGATGGGTTTGATCGAGATGCTGCTCGATGACCACCGCGATGCCCTTGTCCTCCAGCGCCACGCAGGCCTGCTGGGGCCCATTTGGCAGAAAGCTCAGCCCGGCCAGCCAGCGCAGGAAAGTTTCGTCCAGCGCCTCGCGGTCGTAGGCGGGCAGGTTCTTCTTTTCCTCCGCCGCCCGCACCAGCACCCGTTGCTGCCAGGCTTCCAGCGCGTGCGGGTTGATCTTCGACTTTTCTCCGCCCCCCTGGCGGCAGAGGGCCAGTTCCCGCCGCACGCCGGAGCCGCGCGGGTAGAGGTCTTGCAACAACCCTGCACGGTCTTTGCTGTGACTTTTCCAGTCGTTGGAATATTTGGGAAAATAACCGCGACCATACATCTGCTTCATCGGATAATTCTTGGGATCGTACGCGCCATCCGCGCCGGGAGCCGGCGCGGATGGTTCGGGTTCGGGTGGTTTGCCGCCGAGCAGCGAATCGCTGGGGATGCCCCATTCGTCACGCAGGCGGCGGATCATCTCGGTGGTGAGCCCGCGCTTGTCATTCATGATTTCACTGGCCCGGCTCGCGCCGCCCACCAGTCTGGCGAGGTCTTTCTGTTTGTAGCCCATCTGTTCCATGCGGAACTTGATGGCTTCCAGCGGGGTGGGTGGTGCAACGGGTTGGGTTTCCTTTTCATATTTTTCGCATAGGACGATCAGGACCTCCATTTCGTCCTGTTGGGATTCCGTCAGGTGCTCGCCTCGCACGGCAAGCTGCCGGATGCGCTCAAGCGCATCGGCGTGTTGCTCGGGAGTTTTGAGTAATTTCATGGTGTGGGGATGTCGTTTTCTTTTTTGTTTATTTGGACTGGGGCAGGGAAATTCGGCGGCGGTGGGACGTCCGGGACGTGGCGGGTGACGGCGCGATGCAGAGTAACATCAGCAGGCGCATCTTGAAAAAGACCATGGCACTGACTCCCGTGCCATCGGCGGCAAGCGGAAAATGCGCCTCATCCTCGCCCGTCCGGCTGGCCGCGGGGTAATGTTTTTGCAGCTCCTCCCAACTGCCCCAGGTGCCTTGGTTCGCCTCGCCGAGCCATGCGCGGAAACCCGCCTCGCATTGCTGTTCCGCGTCGCCTCTCAACTCATCCGTAAGTCCTATGACCTTCATGGACATGGACCCTGCCCGCGCCCCGCCCGTCCGTCAACCAGAAAGTTACATATTTTGTACAAACAGGAAAATAAGATTTCACAACAGGTAATCCCGCGGCGGGACCGCCTTGTCCTCACGATTGATAGTCAATGACCTGCGCGCCACACCCGCCGCGCCGCACGGGACCTCCCGAATGCGTGTCACAAGCCTTGTGACGCGTGTCGAAACCCGCGTTACGCGATGTCAGAACCCGCGTTACGCGATGTCAGAACCCGCGTTACGCGATGTCAGAACCGGCGTCACGCGATGTACGGACCCCCGTTACGCGTGGAACGATTGCTTGTTCCCGATGTACGGACCCCCGTTACGCGTGGAACGGGTGCTTGTTCCCGATGTACGGACCCCCGTTACGCGTGGAACGAGTGCCTGTGCACGATGTCAGACACCCCGTTACACCATGTCCGGGCACTTGTGCGCCGGGTAACGTTCACCCGGCGAGGAGGGAAGGCACCGCTTCCTAGCCCCCGCACAAGAGGTAACGCGGTCCTGACATCGCGCATGGACTGCGATTGACGACCCCATAAGGAGACATCACACTCCTGTGGTGCAGGCGGCTGCGAAGCCATTGTAAAGCGTAAAGCTCTTCCCAATGACCAGCATCCGCCCTCCGACCGGAGTGCCGCAGCTCCTCTTTTCATGAAATCACTTTGGCGGACCCGAAAGTTCGACCACGGAGGGGCTAAACTAAGCTGGTGTGGTGGGGCGCGGGAAAGAGATAGGTGATCATGGATTGGGGATCAAGGTTGGAGTGGCGAGGGACTC
>NZ_JBIKBQ010000120.1:0-12113 GCF_058122085.1 Luteolibacter sp.
GCGGTGATGGATTTCAAATTCTTCGCCGGCTCGATGGGCTCGGTGGTCGGCGAGAAAATCACCCGCGCCATCGAGATGGCCATCGCCGAAAAACGCGGCGTCATCATCGTCTCCGCCTCGTCCGGCGCGCGGATGCAGGAAGGCATGCTCTCGCTGATGCAAATGGCCAAAACCTGCGGCGCGCTCGCCCGGCTGTCCGAGGCGAAACTGCCCTACATTTCCCTGCTCACCCACCCGACGACCGGCGGCGTCACCGCTTCCTTCGCGACCATCGGCGACATCAACCTGGCCGAGCCCAAGTGCATGATCGGCTTCGCCGGGCCGCGGGTGGTCAAGGAAACGACCCACCAAAACCTGCCGCCCGGCTTCCAGACTGCCGAGTTCATGCTCGAGCACGGTTTGATCGACGCCATCGTCACGCGCTCCAAACTGCGCGAGCGCCTCGGCACGCTGCTGGCCTACATGATGCCGCAGTAAGTGGGCGATCCTGCCGCCTGAATGGCGGATAATGCGTTGCAAGACCATCGGGAATCTCCATGGTGCTGCGGTATCGTTGACCTGCCATGCTGTCCCATTCGCCCCACTCACCGACCGAGGTGCTCGTCATGAACAGCGGCAGTTCCTCCCTGAAATTCTCGCTCATCGACCACTCGACCGAGGAAGTGCTGGTGCAGGGACTCGCCGAATCCCTCGGCACCCCGGACGCGGTCCTGCATCTTTCACGAGTGGGCAGGGAGAAGGAAATTTACCTGATTCCGAATGCCGGCCACTCCCAGGCGATCGCCACCGTGATCGACCAGATCGACGGCTCGCGGATCGGCGCGGTCGGGCACCGGGTCGTCCACGGCGGCGAGGCGTTTTCCGGGAGCATCCGGATCAATCCCGCCGCCATGGCCGCCATTCGCCACTGCGTGCCGCTCGCGCCGCTCCATAATCCGGCAAACCTGGCGGGAATCGAGGCCGCCATCGAGCGCTTCCCCGCGCTGCCACACGTGGCGGTGTTCGACACGGCGTTCCATCAGACGATGCCCCGCCACGCGTTTCTCTACGCCATCCCTCACGCGTTTTACGAGGAGCACAAGGTCCGCCGCTACGGCTTCCACGGCACCAGCCACCGCTTCGTCTCCGCCGAGGCCGCGCAGCTGCTAGGAAAGGACCCCGCGGACCTCCAGCTCATCACCGCCCACCTTGGCAACGGCTGCAGCGCCTGCGCGGTCAAGGACGGCGCCAGCGTGGACACCACCATGGGCCTGACTCCCTTGGAAGGCCTCGTGATGGGCACCCGCAGCGGCGACGTCGATCCCAACCTCCATCAGTTTCTCGCCGCCGCCCTCGGGAAATCGCTCGATGAAATCACCGCCATCCTCAACCGCGAGAGCGGGCTGCTAGGATTGTCCGGACTCAGCAACGACATGCGCCAGCTCGCCGAAGCCGCCGAACAAGGCCACTCGCGCGCGCGGCTGGCCATCGAGGTTTTTTGTTACCGGCTCGCCAAGGGCCTGCTCGCGCTCACCGCCGGCCTCGACCGCATCGACGCGCTCGTTTTCACCGGTGGCATCGGCGAAAACTCCGCCGCCGTGCGGGAAAAAACCCTGTCCCACCTGCGAATCCTCGGCCCGGTGATCGACGCGGAGTTCAACGCCAACCACGGGCGAAACAACGGCGGCAAGATCACCGGCCCGGACTCCCGCCTCCTCGCTCTCGTCATCCCCACCAACGAGGAACTCGTCATCGCCCGCGAAGCGGCGCGGTTTCTCGACCATTCCACCAACCTGTCTATCCGATGAACCGGCACACTCCCTACACCTTGTTTCTCGCACCCAGCGGCAGCGATGTCGGACTCACCACCGTGACGTTAGGACTGGTCCGCGCCCTGGACCTCCGCGGCGTGCGCGTCGGTTTCTGCAAGCCGATCGGGCAATTGTTCAACCATGACGACGGGCCCGAGCGCTCGACCCATTTCATCCGCACGACCACCCAGCTCACGCCGGCCGAACCGATCCGGCAGGAAGAGGCGGCGCGCCTCATTTCCGCCGGCGAGGAGGAGCAACTGATGGAGCGCGTCGTCGCCCAGTTTCATGAATCCGGCAGCGGGGCGGATGTCGTCGTCGTCGAGGGAATCGTCCACTCGAAAGACTGGCCGAGCGCCGCGAGCATGAACGCGAAACTGGCGCAAACCCTCAGCGCCCATGTCATCCTAACCGGCAAGCTCCATGGCGATTCCGCGGAGGACTTCGCCGATTTCGAGTCGCGCATGGAGCTCTCCATCCGTGAGTTCGGCGGGCTCAAGGGCAGCAACATTCTCGGCTGCATCATCAACCACGCGCCGGCATCCCTCGGCCAGTCGCTGGAGGAAATCCGCACCGCCGTCCTCGCCCGCTGCCCGCTGTTTTCCCGCATCGATTTCCCCATCATCGGCGCCATTCCCGAGAGTTCCGAACTCGCCGCGCCGCGCACCATCGACATCGCCCGCCACCTCGGCGCCACCTTGATCCACGAAGGAGAGATTGCGACCCGGCGGGTCAAGAAATTCACCCTCCTCGCGCGCACCGTGCCTAACATGCTGAGCGCGTTCTCACCGGGAAGCATTCTCATCACTCCGGCCGACCGCGCGGACGTCTTCGTCGCCGTGGCCATGGCGGCGGTGAACAAGACCACCTTTGCCGGCATCATTCTAACCGGCGACACCGACCTCCCGCCGGGCATTCTCGAGCTTTGCCGTCCGGCGCTGGAAACCGGCCTGCCGGTCCTCAAGGTCGAGACCAACAGCTGGCACACCGCCACCAACCTGAGCCGGATGAGCACGGAAGTCCCGGCCGACGACATCGAGCGGGTCGTCCGCTCGATGGACTTCGTCGCCTCCCACATCGACGTGGTCTGGCTGGCGGAGAAATCCGCGGCACCGGTGGAAGCCCGGATGTCGCCCGCCGCCTTCTGCCACCGCATCGTCGAGCTCGCGAAGCAGGCGCACAAGCGCATCGTCCTGCCCGAGGGCAGCGAGCCGCGCACCATCCGCGCCGCCGCGCTCTGCGCCAAGCGCGGCATCGCCCGCTGCGTTTTGCTAGGAAATCGCGAGGAAATCCAGCGCGTCGCCAACGGTCTGGAAGTCCACCTGCCGGACGAGGTCGAAATCATCGACCCCGCGGAGGTCCGGGCGAAATACATCGCGCCCCTCGTCGAGATGCGCCGCCACAAAGGCCTGACCGATCAGGACGCCGCCGACTATCTGGAGGACAACGTCTGGCTCGGCACCGTGATGCTCGCGCTCGGCGAGGTGGACGGCCTGGTCTCCGGCGCCCTCCACACGTCGGCGAACACCATCCGCCCCGCGCTCCAGATCATCAAGACCAAGCCGGGCGCCCGCGTGGTTTCCTCGATCTTTTTCATGTGCCTTCCCGACCAGGTCCTCGTCTATGGCGATTGCGCCGTGAACCCGGATCCGGATGCGGAAATGCTCGCTGACATCGCCATCCAGAGCGCGGAGTCCGCCACCAAGATAGGCATCCCCGCGCGCGTCGCGATGATCAGTTACTCCACCGGCGAGTCCGGCCACGGCGCGGACGTGGACAAAGTCCGCGAAGCCACTCGCATCGCCCACCTGAAGCGGCCGGACATTCTGTTGGATGGCCCGCTGCAATACGACGCCGCCGCCATCGCCGACGTCGCCGCCACCAAGGCGCCTGATAGCCCTCTCGCCGGACGCGCGACCGTCTTCATTTTCCCCGATCTCAACACCGGCAACACCACCTACAAAGCGGTCCAGCGGAGCGCGAACGTCATCAGCATCGGCCCCGTGCTCCAAGGCCTCAACCGCCCGGTCAATGACTTGTCGCGCGGCTCGCTGGTGGAGGACATCGTTTACACCATCGCCATCACCGCCATCCAGGCGCGTGAATCTTGAGGGGCATGAACCTCGGAAATGATGTCGATTCGGCGCGCGGTCCGGGTTTCACTCCGCCCGTGACCGCATCCACCCTCAAAGCCTGCGTCCTCGCGGCGCGTCCGAAGACCCTGCCCGCCGCCATCGTCCCGGTGTGGGCGGGCTGCGTGCTGGCTTGGAAACTCAGCGGCTCTTTTGATTTCCTGCTCGCGCTTTGCACGCTCGGCGGCGCGGTGGCGATCCAGATCGCGACGAATTTTTTCAACGACGCGATCGACGCCCGCAAAGGCGCGGACACCGAGCGCAGGCTCGGCCCGACGCGGGTCACGGCCTCGGGGATGATGCAGCCGCGGACGGTGATGCGGCTCGCGACGCTGTTTCTCGGCATCGCGGTGCTTTGCGGCATGGTGCTCTATCAGTCCCGCGGCTGGCCCATCATCGCCATAGGGATTCCCTCGCTGTTTCTCGCTTACGGCTACACCGGCGGACCGTTTCCGCTGGCCTACCGCGGGATGGGCGAGCTGTTCGTGATCGGCTTCTTCGGGCTGGTGGCGGTGACCGGCACGGTGTTCATCCAGACGGGCGAATGGCCGCGCGAGGCGCTGCTGCTAGGACTGCAAGTCGGCATGCTTTCCTCGGTCCTCATTTCCATCAATAACCTGCGCGACCGGGAGGAGGACGCGACCACCGGCAAGCGCACGCTGGCCGTCCGCTTCGGGCCGAAAATCGCGGTGGCGGTGATCTGGCTGGAAGTGAAAATCGCGGTGTTCGCCGGTCTCGGCTGGATCGCCTTCGGCCACCCGTCGCTGGCGATCGCCGGAGCTCCGGTATTTCTCATCGGTCTGCGGATCATCTGGGGCGTGCTGACATTTCCGCCAGGCCCGGCCTTCAACCGCCTGCTCGCGCTCGGCGGCGTGCAGCTGATTTTCTTCGCCGCCGCGTTTCACATCGCGGCGCGGATCGGTTAGCATCAGCGCACGACTTCGGTGCCGATGCCGCCGTCGGTGAAAATCTCCAACAGCAGCGCGTGAGGCAGGCGGCCATCGACGAAGTGAACCTTGCGGACCCCGGCGTTGAGGGCGTCCACGGCACTGCGGATTTTCGGGATCATGCCGCCGGAAATCGTGCCGTCCGCGATCATCGCGTCGGCCTCCTTGCGGGTGACGGACTTGATCAGCGAGGACGGGTCCTTGGGATCGGACAGCAGGCCGGGGACGTCCGATAGATAGACCAGTTTCGCGACGCGCAGTTCCTTCGCCAACGCGGCGGCGGCGAGGTCGGCGTTGATGTTGAGCGGCTTGCCGGTGGCCAGCTCGGCGGCGAGCGGCGAAATCACCGGCACGATTCCGGCGTTGTGTGCGGCGTCCATGTGCGCGAGTTGGCAGCCCACGACTTCGCCCACGCGGCCGATATCGACGCGGTTTCCCGCAGCATCGGTGCCTTTGATTTTCTCGCCGAGGAAAACATCGTTGCCCGGAATGCCCACGGCCTTGCCGCCGAAATCGCGGATCATGCGGACCAGGCCGGGATTGATCTCCTCCGACAAAACGCGGGCGACGATGTCGATCGCCTCATCCGTGGTGACTCGGAAACCGCCGACGAATTTCGCCTCAAGCCCGGCGGCTTCCATCGCCGCGGAGATCGCCTTGCCGCCGCCGTGGACGACGATCGGATTGATGCCGGCGACTTCGAGGAAAACGATGTCGCGCATGACGCGGGCGACCAGATCCGGGTCCTCCATCGCGGAGCCGCCCATTTTGATGAGGAACGTCTTGCCGCGGAAGGCTTGCAGATAGGGCAGGGCTTCGATGAGGGTGTTGGCTTTTTCGATCGGGTCCATGGCGGTTAGGTTAAGATTTCGAGGGTGGCTTCTTGGTGCGAACGGCCTTCTTGGCCGGAACCTTTTTAGCGTGAACTTTCTTGGCGGCGGCCTTTTTGGCAGGTGCTTTGGGTTTGGCAACTTTCGGGACGGGCGCCAGCAGAATTTTGATTTCGGGAACCGGCTTTGGAGCCATTTCACGGATCACTCGTGTAGCGACGAGCGCAGCCAAAATCGCCGCGAGCACCGCCATGCCCGGCAGCCAGACGGACGCCATGCCAAGCGCGGCCCATTGCACGGATAGACAGACGCCCGCGACCACCAGAAAGCCAAGCCGCCGCGTAAAATCCGCCGCCCGACAAAGCAGTGTTAGAACGACGACGAACACCGCCAGAAATTCGAGCTCCCAGACCGGAGCCAGCCGCGGATATTCGCGGACCTCGGCGAGTCCTTCGTCGGAGGCGATGGCGGCGATGACGCCGGATAGATTCCGCGAGAAGGCCCGCGTCGCGGGTTCCGCGGCGCTGCGGTCGTCTCGCAGGATCACCGGGTCCGGTGCTTGTTTCGGGAACAACTCGTCGCCGCCATCGATCAAGGCTTCGGCGGAAATTTCGGCGAGGCCGCGGATCGGTTTGAGCGGCACGGCGAGGCGGCCGTAATCGTCGATCGGAATGGTCGGCCCGGCCGGGCTGAGTTTGAGGTACTCGCCGAGCCGCACTTCCACGCCGTCGGTCGGGAGATCAAGCCGCTGCAGCACGGTAAGCAGCGGAAAGCCGAAAACCAGGCGGTCCTCCCAGCGCGCCAGCAGCGGGGGAAAGCGATCCGCCGCTTCGGCTTCGAGCACGGAAAATCCCGCCAGCGAGTTTTGTCCGCCGAGGATCAAACCGGGGATTGGGACCCGGTTGACCACCGGCAGCGACGAGGTGTCTCCCCGCACGGCCGACAGCGGGATCGATGCGCGGCGGAACGCCCGCGGCATTGCCGAGGCGACCGCGCCGCGGGACAGCGGCGCGGCCATCACCAGCGAATCGAAGCGCGACAGCGATTTCTCCAAGGCGGCGAGTCCGATCGGGTCCGGCGTTTCCCACGCCAGCACCGCTGCCGTTGCCGCCTTTTTTGCGCCCAGCCGGTGGAAATTCGTGAAGATCACCGCGAGGTCGATGGGCGCGGGCGGCGAGGATTGGAAAAAGCCCTCCGGATCGTCTTCCAGCGCGACGATCACCGGAGCGTTGCGGCGGTCTAACTTCGATTCCGAAGAGAACGCCCGCAGCTTCCATGGATCGGCACGAGTCCCCTGCCCCGAAACGAACAGCGGCGGATTGACGAAGCTGCTAGCCACCGTCGCGAATGCCGCGCGGTCCCATCCCGTGCCTGGCGCCACGATCCAAACCACCAGCGCCGCCGCCGAAATTAGCAGCAGCCGCAGCCGGCGATGGAGCGAGCTGGTCACTTTTCGGATTGGCGGATCGCCTTGAGAACCGGCGCGAGCGGGGCCTCCAACGGCGTGCCCGCGGTCACCTCGCCGAGCAGGCGCGCGGCCGTCGCGATGTGCGGACGATACCACTCGTCGCCCCGGTTTTTCACGATGTTGCCATAAGCTCCGAGCGCCTGCATCAAGCGCTGCGCCGCGCATTCGTGGAACAGGGTTTCCAGCGGCCGCTCATCGGCGATTTCCTCCCAGAGCTTGAGAAGCTGCTCCCGTTCCTCGGCAGAGTGGTCCATGTAGGGATCGAAAATCAGCGACGCGAGATCGTATTCCTGGCGTCCGCGGCGGAGGCCTTGGAAGTCGATGAGCCAGACCTGGTCGTCCTTGATCATCAGATTTTGCGACTGGAAATCCCGGTGCACCAGGTGCCGCGCGACCGTGCCGAGGCGCTGCGAGAGGTCGATGAACGCATCGTTCTTCCGCAGTCCGCCGGCATCCAGCCCGAGGAAATCCTCGACCATGTGCTCGAAAAAATACTCCTGCTCCCAGCGGTAGAGCGTCGCGTCGAACGGCGGCATCAGGTGGAAATCCTTCGGCGGTTTCGCGTAAAACAGCTTGTCCACCTGCTCGAACGCCGAGCGGTAATACGGCAGCCGCTCCGCAAACGGCCGGTCCTTCAGCGACAGCAAATCCACGTCGCCCAGATCCTCGACCAGCGCGACGCGATACCTCGCCCGATCATGGATGATCGCCGGCACGCGCAATTTCGCCTGTTTCAGGAACTGCGCGACCGGGATGAACTGGGCGTTATCCTCGCGCTCCTCGGTCCAATGCACGCCAATGAACGGCTCGTGGCCCGGCGTTTTCACCCGCACGATCGTGCGGCCCGAGGCGCCGCGTTTGATCGGCTCGAGCGTGATGCGCACGGTCGGGTCCACCCCGAGGAACTGGCGGACGGTGGAAAGGATCGCTTCGGTTGGCATGGGCGGGGGAAACTAGCGGGAAAAACCGCCCGTCTGCCAAGGGAAATCCGGCGCCATCTCACTCGTGATGGTAAAACCACAGCAGCACCATCAGCCCCACGCCGATCCCCCACAGCGCCCAGTTGTTGGTAATCAGGTATGGATAAACCATCAACGCCACCCCGATCGCTCGCGGCTGCCACAAGTCCAGCCGTTTCCCGTATCGAAACGCGCCCCAGCCGATCGTCCCGAAAACGAAGCCCGCGAGGAGGTTGTAGGGATCGAGGCTGAAATTCATTTGCGCGGGAAAATAAACGATCCGGTGTGATTACCCAGCGGAAATTTCCCGCGAAATGTGAGGTGGGCGGGCACTCTTCCCACCGCATTCATCCCCAACTTCCCTCGGTTCCGTTCAAGCCCCGAACCATTTCCCTCGATCAAAGCACCTTGCAGGTCCCATCCAAAGTCCGCAGCACCCCACCCAAAAGCCCGTCGAAAGCGCCAGCCCGGACTAACAGTCGCCCAAATCAAACAATCAGGCAGCGCGGGAGGATGCGGAGTTAAGATCGTGGCTGGAGTGGTTGGCGGAGTCCTCGAACGAGCGGAGATGGTCGATGGGCCGCTGGTATCTCGGGCACTTGGAGAACGGTTGCGGGCTGATGGAGCTGCGGTCGCTCTATGAACACCTTCAGGCGAGGATCTTGGAAATGATCGAAGCCGCGCAAGCCACGCTCACCTAGCAGCTTTCCAGCGAGGAGACGGACAACAACCCCGGCAAACACCGCGAGGTCACCGAAGCCGTGGACAAGCTCGCGAAATCGCTGGAAGTCAGCTACACCCGCTGGGGCGCGCTCTCCGAGGAAATCGAGGTTTCCGCACCAAGCACGGCATCGGAGCGTGAGAACAATGATGTCCCGGCTGTCTCAGCCGGGCGAAAATCCGTCTCCGCCTTGAGCGCCCCGTGGGCGTAAATCGAAAAACACGAGGCGGCGGCTTGAGCTGTTATTTCGCGGCCGTCCAGTTTTCCAGGGAGCTTTGGAGCGCCTCGTCCACCGTGCGGATCTGGATGCCGGCTGCGTTGAGTTTGCTTATGTCCATGATGCAGTTGGAGCGCGGGGCGAGGGCGCCGGTGGCGTAGAAGTCCGCGTCGCTCTCCCAGAAAGTGAATTCGCGGTCGGGCTTGAGGATGGATTGGATCATCTCGAGAACCTGGGGGGTGGAGATGTAACCCGGATTGGTGATGTTGTAGGTGCCGAAGGGGATTCGCTGAAGCCAGCTGTCCAGGCAGGCGTTCACATAGTCGGCGCGGTGGGAGAGGGAGTTGAAGTTGTTATAAACCTTGGGGTAGCGCAGGATTTTGGAGAGGTAGTTGCGCGCGTTGTCGATGCCGTCGAAGGGGATACGGAGGCGCCAGATGTAGTTCTGGCCGACGTCATGGATGGCTTCTTCGCCGAGCGCCTTGGTGCCGCTGTAGAAGCTGCACGGGAGATCCCGGAAGGTGAAATTGGGCGTCATCGTCTCGTCGAAGCCGCGGATCTTTTCCGGCGAGCTCGCGGCGACGGCGCGGAACTCCGGCCGGGTCATGTCTTTTTCGACTACCCAGCCGTCGCCGTAGTCCACGAGGCAACCGACAAAAACACAGCCGGAGGAAACGTGGCCAAAAGGAATGTCGAGGGCGGCGCAGGCGTGGGCCAGCGTCTGGGGAAAGAGCGTGTTGCCTTGCAGGGTGTCGGCCTTCGCGGCCTCGCAGGCGTCCACGTTAGGCTTGCCGGTGTAGCCGGCGGCGTTGATGATGAACGCGGGTTGGGTCTCCTTGAGAAAATGATAGAGAGGCCCGAAGCGGGTGTAGTCCACCTGGGCGCGGGAAAGGCTGCGGAAGGTTTCGCCGCGCCGTTGCAACTCGCGTGCAAAGGCCTCGCCGATGTAGCCGCTGGCTCCGAGAAGTAGGATCATGGTAGTGGGGGGAATGAGTTAGCTGGCGCGGCCGACTTGCTCGACGACGCCTTGCAGGTAGGACCGGTATTCGCAGCGGGGCATGGCGTTTGCGATTTCCTCGAATTGGGAAATGCTCAAGAAGCCGCGGCGGTAGGCGGCTTCCTCCGGGCAGCCGACCTTGATTCCGGTGCGCTTTTCAATGGTCTGGACGTAGGCGCTGGCGTCATGCAGCGAGGTGCTGGTCCCGGCGTCCAGCCATGCCATGCCGCGGTGGAGTTTTTCGACGCGGAGGGTGCCGCGAGTGAGATACTCCATGTTGACGGCGGTGATTTCCAACTCGCCGCGGGCGGAGGGCCTGAGATTTTTGGCGATGGAGACCACGTCGTTGTCATGGATATAGAGTCCCGGGACCGCGTAGTTGCTTTTGGGGGTTGCGGGTTTTTCCTCGATGGAAACGGCTTTGCCGGAGCCGTCGAACTCGACCACCCCGTAGCGTTCCGGATCCAGCACTTGGTAACCGAAAATGGTCGCGCCGCGCTCGAAGTGGCCGAAAGCGGAGGCAAAGTCGGCGCCGTGGAAGATGTTGTCTCCGAGGATCAGGGCCACGGCGTCATTTCCGATGAAGGACTCCGCGATGAGAAACGCCTGCGCGATGCCTTCGGGCCTGGCCTGCTCGCGGTATTCGATGGAGATTCCCATGCGCGAGCCGTCGCCGAGAAGTTGCCGGAAGCGCGGCAGGTCGTGGGGCGTGGAGACGAGGCAGATTTCCCGGATGCCGCCTTCGATCAAGGTGGTCAGCGGGTGATAGATCATCGGCTTGTCGTAGACCGGCTGCAGCTGCTTGCTCGCCACGAGGGTGAGCGGATAGAGCCGGGAGCCGGCGCCGCCTGCGAGAATGATGCCTTTCATGGGATTACTATGAGTCCAAGCCGATGCGTTGGAGTTGGTATGAGCCGTCGAGGATGTGTTGCCACCAGTCCTGGTTTTCGAGGTACCACTGGATGGTTTTGCGGAAGCCGGTTTGGAAGGTTTCGCGGGGTTCCCAGCCGAGTTCGGTGCGGATCTTGGTGGGATCGATGGCGTAGCGGAGGTCGTGGCCGGGGCGGTCCGTGACAAAGGTGATGAGCGAGGCGTAGGGCTGCGGGCCGGGCCGGAGCTCGTCGAGCAGGGCGCAGATGTGGCGGACCAGGTCGAGGTTGGTTTGCTCGTTGTTGCCGCCGATGTTGTAGGTTTCTCCGGGCGCGCCATTTTCCAAGACGGTTCGGAGGGCGGTGCAATGGTCGCCGACGTAGAGCCAGTCCCGGATGTTTTCGCCTTTTCCGTAAACCGGGATCGGCTCGCCGCGGAGGCACTTGAGGATGACGACGGGAATGAGTTTCTCGGGAAATTGATAGGGGCCATAGTTGTTCGAGCAGTTCGTGACGAGCACGGGGAGGCCGTAGGTGTCGCACCAGGCGCGGGCGAGGTGGTCCGAGGAGGCCTTGCTGGCGGAATACGGGGAGTGCGGCGAATAGGGCGTGGTTTCCGAAAATCCAGGATCGTTCGCACCGAGCGAGCCGTAAACCTCATCGGTGGAGACGTGGAGGAAGCGGAAGGTTTCCTGTTGGGCGGGCGGGAGTCCGCGATAGTGGGCGAGGGCGGCCTGCAGCAGGTGATAAGTGCCGAGGATGTTGGTGTGGATAAAGTCGCCGGGACCATCGATGGAGCGATCCACATGGCTTTCCGCGGCGAGGTGCATCACGGCGTCCGGGCGGTGCTTGGCAAAGAGTCCGGTGAGCGCGACTGGATCGCAGAGGTCGGCCTGGAGGAAGGTGTGGCGTGGATTTTCCAAATAGCCTTCCAGCGACGAGAGGTTTCCCGCGTAGGTGAGCTTGTCGAGGTTGACGACCTCGTGGGCGGTTTCATCAAGGATTTGCCTCACAAGGTTGGAACCAATGAAGCCAGCGCCGCCGGTGATCAGGATGTTCATGAAATGGTGGGAGAGATGGAGCGGGAAGCCAGCGGGCTTCATCCGCGCGCATGACAGCTTAATCTGCATTCCGCGGGATCATGCTGTCAAGGTCGCGGGGCGCTCGTCATTACAAACGACCC
>NZ_JBIKBQ010000121.1:0-11959 GCF_058122085.1 Luteolibacter sp.
AAGCGTTTGGCTTGGAAATCCGGATCGTGCAGCATGGCTTCCAGCGCCTCGGTTTCCTGCTCGATGGCAAGGATGGCGGTCTCCATGCCTTCGAGCTCGTTCTTCTCGTTGAAGGTGAGCTTGCGGCCTTTTTTCACAGCGGCGGCTGGGGCGCTGGCAGCTTTCTGGCGGGCGGCGGCCTCCCGCGCGGCGGCTTGCGCCTGGATCCGCTGGGCGGCCTCGCGAGCCTGGCGCTTTTCCAGATAGTAGGAGTAATTTCCCGCCTGCACCGCGATGCCGTCGTCCTCGAAGGCGATGATCTGATCGCAGATCCGGTCGAGGAAATAACGGTCGTGGGAAACGACGATCACCGAGCCGTCGAACACCGCGAGCGCTTCCTCGAGCATCCGCAGCGAGGGCAGGTCGAGGTCGTTGGTCGGCTCGTCGAGCACGATGACGTTGCCGCCGTTTTTCAAAACCTTGGCCAACATCAACCGCGCGCGCTCGCCGCCGGATAGAAGATCGACGCGCTCGTTGATGCGCTTGTCATCGAAGAGGAAACGCCGCAGATAGTTCCGCGCGCCGAGCGGCTGGTTGCCGAACATCAGCTTCTCGTTGCCGTCGGAAATCTCGTCGAGCAGCGAGCCGGTGCCGTCGAGCACCATCCGCGTCTGGTCGATGTAGTTCACCTTCACCCGCTTGCCGGTGACGGCGGTGCCTTCGGTCGGATCGAGCTGGCCGAGGCAGAGCTTGAGCAAAGTCGTCTTGCCCACGCCGTTGCGGCCGACGATGCCGGTGCACTGGCCGGGGCGCAGACTGAGAGTTAGATTGCGGAACAACCAGCGCGGCGACTTCTCCGAGCCGACATTCACGCCCGCGCCTTCCAGCTCGACGACGATGTTTCCCAAGTCCGGAGCCGGCGGGATGAGCAGGTCCATTTCCCGCTCCTCGGGCGGCGCTTCGAGGCCTTCGATTTCGTAATACTTGTCGAGCCGGGTGCGCTGCTTGGTGCCCCGCGCCTTGACGCCGGACCTAACCCACTCTAACTCCTCGCGCAGGAACCGCTGGCGGCGGCGCTCGGTCTGGCTGGCAATCTGCTGGCGGATCGCCTTGGATTCCAGGAACGCGGTGTAATTCCCCGGATGCGAAAACGCCCGGCCCTGGTCGATCTCGATGATCCGCGTGGCGATGACGTCGAGGAAGTAACGGTCGTGCGTCACGAAAATCACCGCGCCGGGGAAGGTCTTCAGATAATCCTCCAGCCAGCGGATCGACTCGGCGTCGAGATGGTTGGTCGGCTCGTCGAGCAGCAGCAGATCCGGCTGGCAGGCGAGCGCGCGGCAAAGCGCGACCCGGCGTTTCTCGCCGCCGGAAAGCGGGCCGACCATCGCGTCGAGCGGCGGCGTGCCGAGCGCGGTGGAGGCGGCCTTGATCCGGGAGTCGAGGTTCCAGCCGTCGGCGTGGTCGATGAGGTGGAGCAGGTCGTTGAGCTCGGCGTCGCTGCCCTCGCCATTTTCGTAGCGGCGGATGGCCTCGACGATGTCGGCCGCGCCCGAGGCGATGTTTTCCTGCACGGTGAGTTCCGAATCCAGCTCGAACTCCTGCGGCAGGTAGCCCACGCGGAGAGCGCGGCGCAGGGAAATTTCCCCGGAATCCGCCATTTGCTGGCCGGTGAGGATTTTGAGGAGTGAGGTCTTGCCGCAACCGTTGCGGCCTACCATCCCGGCTTTTTCCCCGGCGGCGATGGCAAGCGTGACGCCATCCAGCAGCGTTTGGTAACCGTAGGTCAGGCGAATTTCGTTGGCAGAGAGGAGAGCGGACATGAAGCGGCGCGCTTGTTGCCTATCCCGGGCCAAACGTCCATCGCGGATCGCGAATCGGCCGCCATCCGGCAAATGACAAATTTCCGGTTGACGCGGCCACCCCCGAATGCTGTCCTCGCGCTGTTGAGACTCAATCTCAAGAGAAAGCGATTCCATGAAACACAACTCCATTTCCCGTTCCACCGCCGCATGGCTGGCGGCGACTCTCTCCACCGCCAGCCTGGCCATGACCCAGGATGCGGTGACCACGCTCGAATCCATGGTGGTGACCGCCGAGTCGGAAGCCGATGAAACCAACCAGCAGGGCTGGCTTCCCGACGTGGCCGGTGCCGCGATCTTCGCCGGCAAGAAGACTGCGGTCATCGATCTGGATGCCCAGGCGCGGATCGTCGGCAACAACTACCGCCAAGCGCTTTCCCAAACTCCCGGCCTGCTGCTCGCCGAGGAATCCTCGCCGCTAGTCAGTCTCGGCTACCGCGGGCTCAATCCGCACCGCGCGCAGTTCACCCAGATGCTGCGCGACGGAATCCCGATCCACGCCGACCAATTCGGCTATCCGGAAGCCTACTACACCCCGCCGCTCGACACCGTGGACCGGATCGAATTCCTGCACGGCGGCGCCGCGCTGCAACACGGCCCGCAACCCGGCGGCGCGCTGAATTACATCACCCACCGCCCGCGCACCGACAAGCCGTTCTCGCTCCGCACCCAGCACGTCGTCGGCAGCGACGATCTCTACTCCACCTTTTCCTCAGCGGACGGCACCGTCGGCAAACTCGGCTACTACCTCTATTTCAACCACCGCGAGAGCGACGGATTCCGCTCCGCCAACAGCGATTACGACCTCAACAACGGCGCGATCAAACTCCTCTACTCGCTCGATAACGGCGGGAAAATCATCCTCAACGCCGACACCTACGAGGAAAACCACGGCGAACCCGGCGGCCTCTCCGTCGCCGATTTCAACTCCGGCAGCCTCAAAGCCACCCGCCTTCACGACGAACTCTCGCTCGACCGCGATTCCGTCTCACTGACCTACGAGATCGAGCCGACACCCGACTCCTTCTTCACCGCCAGCGCCTGGTGGACCGACTACACCCGCTTCAGCAAGCGCCAGCAGGGCGGCGGATTCGGCACCCTCCCCACAAAAACCACCAACCAGATCGAGGATCAAAATTTCGAAACCCTCGGTCTCGACGCCCGTTACCGGCTGAACTGGGGCAGCCAGGCCCAGCACACGCTGAGCACCGGCATCCAGATCTATCATGTCGACTCCCCGCGCACCGACGAGGTGGGCAGTTCGCCTTCCGCCTCGTCCGGCAGGCTCGCCCGCGTTTCGGACCGCGAGGTTCTCTATCTGCCGGTGTTCGTGGAAAACCGTTTTGCGTTTGGGAAATTCTCCATCACTCCCGGATTGCGGGTCGAAACGTTCAGCCAGGATGTGAACACGCGTTTCATCGATCCCGCGCTGGCCACCCGCACCCGCGATGAAGATGGTTCCATCTTGCTCGGCGGGTTGGGCATGGAATACGAGGACACGGAAAACTCGGCGTTTTACGCCAACGTCTCGCAAGGTTATCGCCCGGTGATTTTCAGCGAAGCCGTGCCCACCGGCGGCGGACAAGTCGTCCCGGACGACCTTGAGGAAGGCAAATCCATCGAATACGAACTCGGCTACCGCACCCGCGCCAACGAGTGGCTCACGCTCGATGCCAGCGCTTTCCTGCTCTCCTTCAAGGACCAGATCGGCACGCTCGGCAACACCACCGCCAACGTCGGCGACTCCATCCACAAAGGCATCGACCTATCCGCCAGCACCGACCTGCTCCGCGACATCGCCGGCACGGAGCAATACGGCTCGCTCGACTGGTATGTGAACGGCACGCTGCTGGATGCGGAGTTCACCAGCGGCCCGAGCGACGGCAAGACGCCGCAATACGCCCCGGATTTCATCCTCCGCACCGGCCTGAACTACAACTATCAGGACAAGCTCAAGATCACCCTCGGCGGCACCTTCCTGGACGACCATTTCGCCAACGACAGCAACGACGCCCCATACGCCGTGCCCGCCTACATGGTCTGGGACCTCACCGCGGAATACAAAATCCATGACAACGTCCGCCTGATCGGCGGAATCAACAACCTCTTCGACGAAAGCTACTTCGCCCGCGTCCGCAATGACGGGATCGATCCCGCCAACGGCCGCAACTGCTACATCGGCGCATCCTTCGAGTTCTGATCCCGATTTTGACGCGGCCCGCCGCGGGGATTGTTTTCTTGCCGGACCCGCCCTAGTTTCCGCTCGCTGCCATGACCGCCCTTTTCCACGCCCTCAATATCGGCACGCTCGCCTGCTGGCTGAGCGTGGCGGCGTTCGGCACCGTGGCGCTGGTGGTTCCGGGTTTCCGGGGTGCTCCCGTCGCCGTGAAAACGGCAGAAGAGATCCACCCGGTCCCGGAGGATTTCACCCTCGGCGAAGCGGAAGCCGCCGAGGAAATCCCCACAACCACCCCGGCCGCGGCCACCGAAGCTCCGGCGGAGATCCTACCCGCGCCGCCCGAGCTGCCGGAAATCGCCGAGTTCGCACCCTTGCCCGAGATTCCGGAAATTCCCCGGCCCGCGGCGAAACCATCCCCCTCCCCCGCTCCGGTCCAGGCGCAAACCAGGCCCCGGCCGACCCAGCCCGGGAAACCCACTTCCACCGCAAAACCCGGCGGAGCCCCGGGCACCGGAAACCCCGGCGCGTCCGATTCCTCCCGCCTCGCCCAGGGCCGCATGCCCAAACCCAGCTACCCCGCGCAGGCCAAGCGCGCCGGCCAGACCGGCACCGTCGTCATCGAGTTCACCGTCGACGCCTCCGGCCGCGTCATCTCCGCCTATCCGAAATCCTCGTCCGGCTGGCCGCTGCTCGATTCCGAAGCCGTCCGCACCGTCCGCCGCTGGACATTCCCCGCCGGCGGGGTCATGAAGCTCCAGCGCCCCATCGTTTTCCAACTCCGCTAACACCACCGTGCTCGCCAATATCGTCGTCGAAACATTCATTGAAGGCGGCTGGGTCATGTGGCCCATCCTCGCCACCTTTTTCCTCGCCCTCTGCGTCATCCTCGACCGCGCGGTCTGGTGGCTCCGCCTGCAAGCCAGACTCCAGCCGGACCAACAGGAACAAGCCCGCGTCGCCATCGGCACCGGCGATTTCGCCACCGCCTGGGAGCTCGGCAAAAACACCCGCGAGCCGTTTCTGGCAAACCTCCGCGAGGGCATGACCCACGCCCACACCTCGATGCTCGCCGCCATGCAACTCCACGCCACCCATCTCATCGAGAAATCCGAGGCCCGCATGTGGGTCATCAGCACGCTCATCACGCTCGCGCCGCTGCTCGGTCTGTTCGGCACCGTCGTCGGCATCATGGGTTCGTTCTCCTTCGTCGGAGACGAGCAACTCGCCGCCAGCAAGGTCTCCGGCGGCATCGGCGAGGCGCTCATCGCCACCGCCTGCGGCATCGCCATCGCCATCATGTGCCTGCTTCCCTATAACTTTTTCCGCAAGCGCGTCGCCGTGCTGCGCGGCTCGCTGGAGCGCTGGATCAACCACACCGAGCTGCTGGTGAAATCGGCCAGGGAACACGGCCACGACCTCGAAGCCTTCGCCGCCAACCGCACCCCGCGCTGATGCCCGTCCAACTCCACAGCCGCTCCTCCGACGACGAGGGCGATGAAGCGCGGATCGAGATCATCCCGCTCATCGACATCATGTTCTTCCTGCTCGCCGCATTCATGTTAGTGAGCCTCAGCATGACCCAGCTCCACCGCGTGCCGATCAACCTGCCGGAAGCCTCCACCGGCGTCGCCGACACCAAGACGCCGCCGTTCCAGATCGCCATCGACGCCAGCGGCGTGACCACCTGGGACGGCAAGATCGTCACCCTGTCTGAAATCACCGCGCGCCTGAAAGCCGGGGCCAAGCCGGACGAAACCCGCGTCCTCATCGCCGCCGATGCCGAAGCGCGCCACAAGCAAGTGCTCGGCGTGCTCAACGCCGTCCGCGACGCCGGCGTCGAAAAAGTCAGCTTCGAATCGAAAACTCCCAATCCCTGAAGCGTGAAATCCCGCGTTCTGCCCATTCTCAACGCCATCGGCTGCCTCGTCCTAACCGGAGTGATCGTCATCCAATGGCAGCGGGAACGCGCCGCCGGAGAATCGCTGGCGAAACTCAAAACCGAGCTCGCCGCCGCACACGACCTGGCAGCAGACGAAACCCAACGCGCCGCCAGTCTCGAGCGCGACATCGCCGTGCTCAAGGAATCCATCGAAGCCACCCAAAAAGCGGCCGAGGAGTCCGCCCGCTTGATGGAGGCAAAGACGGCGCAGGCCGCCACCCTGGAAACCGAAATCACCGCCGCCCGCGAACAGCTGAAAATCTGGGAGACCGCCATCGCCGCGCGCGACGAAAAACTCCGCGCTCTCGACGCGGAACTCACCGCCACCCGCGGGCGGCTGGACGAGGCCATCGCCAGGCTCAAGGAAGCAAGCACACGCTAACCGAACGATGCCGCGCCTCCCCGCATGGCTGGATCGATACCGGACCCTGCCGAAGTGCGTCCTGCAATTCGCTGCCGGGATGTTCCTCATCAACCTGATCAACGCCTCGCAATTCCTCCTGCTCAACCTCTTCCTGAAAGCGCGCGGGCTCGGCGATCCGGCGATCGCGGCTCTCACCTCCCACCGGTTTCTCGCCACCTTCTTCCTCGCCCTGCCCGCCGGGCTCTGGCTGCGCGGGCGGTCGCTGCGCATGCCGCTCGTCATCGGCGCGGTTTGCTTTCCCCTCACCGCGCTGGCGATGCTGGAGACCGTGCGTTTCGGCGCGATGGGCGCCGCACCGTTCTGCTTTCTCGCCATGGGTTTCGCCGGCCTGATCCTCAACGTCGCCAGCCTGCCGATGATGCTTCGCATCGCGCCGCCGGACCAGTCGAGCGAGGCGCTGAGCCTGATGTTCGCGACCTGGGGAGCGGCCAGCATCTGCGGCGGCGTGCTCTCCAGCGTGCTTCAAGGCATCGGCACCCTACACCTCGGGGGCGTCCATCTCGTCTTCGACGAATACTCGACGCTGCTGGTCCTAACCATCTGTGGCTTGGCGGCACCGTTCCTTTACGCCCGGCTCCCGGACCCGCCGGTGGCGGAGAAATCCACGCGCCACTGGCTGCACGTCCACCGCGAGGATTTCCCGCTGCTGCTGCGCGCGCTTGTTCCCACGCTCTGCATCGCGACCGGCGCGGGCATGGGCATCCAGTTTCTCAATCTGTTTTTCAGCAATGTCTATCACCTCGGCCCGGCGAGCTACTCCGCCTTCGGCTCGGTCAGCTACGTGCTGGCATTCGTCGGCGGGCTGGTCGTCCCGGAAGTGCGCCGCCGCCTCGGCTGGCACGGGGCGATCATCGGCGTGCAATCCGCGGCCGTCGTCCTGCTGGTGCTGATGGGGCTCACCGAGCTATGGCAAAACGCCGGCTGGGCGCTGCCGGTCGCGCTGGTCTGTTTCATCTTCCGCCAGCCGCTGATGAACATGGCCGGTCCCTCCACCAGCGAGCTCTCGATGTCCTACGTGGGCGGGCGCAACCGCGAGCTGATGAGCGCTTGCAGCGGTGCAATCTGGAGCGGCTCCTGGTGGCTGGCCGCGCGGATCTTTGAAGGCCTGCGCGCCCACCAGCTTCCCTACTGGCAGGTTTTCATGGTCACCGCCGCGCTCTATCTGATCGGCACGGTTTCCTACCTCGGGCTGATCCGGGCGGTGGAACGGCGCGAGCCTGAAGAAGCGCCCCCCGACGCCGCTCCCGAACCGGAACAGGTCTAGCGCTCGATGCGGAAACCCGAACAGCTCTCCAACAGCAAAATCTTCTCCGCCGTCAGGCTCTTGATGTGATGGGCGACGGTGGATTCCTCGGCGATCTCCTTGATGAAGGATTCCACCTCGTCTTCCTCGCCCATGACTTGCAGCTCGACGCTGCCTTCCGGCAGGTTCCTGACCCAGCCGCAGACATCGAAGCCGCGCGAGAGGTCCTTGACGGTGTAGCGGAAACCGACGCCCTGGACGCGGCCTTCGAAGATGACTCGTTTGGCAATCATGAGCGGTTATTCGGCTCCGAGCGCGGTGGCGGTGGCGGCCTCGAAGGTGTTGAGGAAGCGGACGCGGCCGGGCGACGGCCGGGTGATTTTCAAATGGCGTCTGTCCTGCGCGCCGGCCATCGCGGCGACGAGCCGGGAGGCGGCGGCTTGGAGCTTGTCGGCGGCTTCGGGGTTTTCCAACTCGATCTCCCAGAGCACCGCGGACGAGGCCTCGCCGTCGGGAAACAGGACGTAGCGGTCGTTTTTCCAACAGGCGGCGATCTCGGAAGCGGTGCCGATGTCGCCGAGCGGTTCGAGCCAGAGGCGCAGCCCGAGCTGGCCGGCAGTCTCGGTGAGGAAAGGCTCCTCGGGAACGGCGGGAAGCTCCAGCGCCTTGGGCTCGGCCGCGGGCTCGCCGGGGAAAAAGATCGCGCGGGTGGTCTGCGGCGGACTGCGGAACGCGGCCTGGAACTTGTCGTTGCCTTGCACGTGCAGGGTGTCCGCAAGGCCCTTGCCCTCCGAAGCGGTAAAGGTGGTCAGGCCCTGGAGAAACGGGGAAAGGCTGGCGAGAAGCTGCACGGCTTCGGTGTTTTCCTTCATCGGCATGAAGCCGATGGTGCGGGCGCTCAACGCGTAAAATCGCGCCTCGGAACCGGCGGCGGCTCCCTGATGGAGCGCTTCGCGGGCGCGCGCGGCGTCGTCGCCGGGATAAGCCGGAGCGGGCGGGAAATGCTGGTGCAGCAGAACGCGGGCGAGCAGCCGGACGAGCGCCGCCTGGTCCGGGATGTTTTTCAAGTCGAAGTGGTCGGTCACCCAACCCTCGCCGGTGACGTCGTCGAACCACGTCAAGGCCCCGACCGCGCGAACGGCGGCGAGCTGGGAGAGCAAGTCGTCGTCCGGCCGCAGCCAGCCGATGAGTTTGTAGGACTCCTGGCGGTCGTCGATGCCGGACGGGCCGTAGCGGCTCTCGATGGCGGCCATGATCCGGCCGCGGAGCTCCTCGCCGGCGAGGCGGTGGACGACGGGGTTTGATAGAAAGCGCAGGCCGAACTCCTTCTCCGCGCGGTCGATGAACTCCTGCGGCACGGCGAGCTCGCCGCCGCCTTGCGCAAGCGAGCGGAGCGATTCGTTCTCGCGCCGGAGCATCTCGTTTTCCTCGCCGGCGATGCGCAGCTGGTTCTCGAGTTCCGCCAGATCCGCGGTATTGCCGGACGAGCGCCAGTGGAGGCCCTGCAGGATGCCGGCCGCGCCGATGACCCCGCCGAGGAGCCAGGGAAGCAAGGTCTGGGGAGAGGGCACGGCTTACTTGAAGGGATTCGACTCGAGCGCGGAGGATTTCACGCCGAACACCTGCTCGAAAGTTTTTCCGGGCAGCAGGTTGAAAACGATCGGCGCGCTGCGTTTGCCTTCCGCATCGTAGAGATAGACGATCCGCTGCACCGGCAGCTCCTTGCCGTTAGCCGGATTGAGGCGGCGCACCCGCGAGTCGAACATGAGCTCCTCGACGAGCAGGCCGGTCACCTTGTGGTAGCCGTAGCTGACTTTGAACATCTCGTTGTTCTGGCCGTCGCGGATTTTGCAGCCGAGCGGGTTGGCGTTTGAATCCATCTTGTAAGTGGTCACCATGCAGAGCTTCCCGTTAGCTGTGAAGGTCTTTTTCGTCAGGGTCCGGCTGTCGGGGCTGCGGGTGAACACCGCGCGCGAGCCGTCCTCGTGCTTCATGCAGCGGACGTTCGGCCCATCGACTGCCGCGGCATCGTTGGCGTGGCAGGGAAGTGAAACGAAAAGCCCTGCGGCGATCGCGCGGATTTTCCAAGTTGCCAGCGGGTTCATGGGGCGCAAAGTAGAGCCCTCAGGCGGACGCCGCAAGCCGCCAATTCACCGATGATTTGGAAAACACGACGCGCCACGCTCGATCTCACCCACCAGGCGCAGGCGATGGGAATTTTGAACGTCACGCCGGATTCGTTCTCGGACGGCGGCGACCATTTCGGCGTCGCGACCGCGCTGGACCACGCCCGCCGGATGATCGCCGAGGGCGCGGCGATCATCGACATCGGCGGCGAATCGACACGGCCGGGTTCGCTGCCAGTCGTGGCGGAGGAGGAAATCGCCCGCACGGTCCCGGTCGTCGCGGCACTGCGGGCGGAGTGGGACGGGCTGATTTCCATCGACACCTCGAAGGCGGCCGTCGCCGCGGCCGCGCTCGCCGCCGGGGCGGACATCGTCAACGACGTGAGCGGCCTGCTGGCGGATGCGGAAATGGCGGGGATTTGCGCGGCCAGCGGCTGCGGCGTGGTGGTGATGCACATGCAGGGTCGCCCGCAAACGATGCAGGCGGCACCGCGGTATGCGGACGTCGTCGCGGCGGTGAGGGCGTTTTTCGCGGAGCGTTTTGAGACACTCACGGCGGCCGGGATGGACCCGGCCGCGCTGTGTTTCGATCCGGGCATCGGCTTCGGGAAATCCCTGGACCACAACCTCGCGCTGCTCCGCGCGCTCGGCGAAATCTCCACGGCCGGGCGGCCTATCCTGCTAGGCGTATCCCGGAAATCCTTCATCGCCCGGATTCTCAACACCGACGATCTCGCCGCCCGCGAGTGGCCGACCGTCGCGATCACTTCCAACGCCCGTGAACAAGGAGTCATGCTGCACCGCGTGCATTCCGTCCGGCCGAACGTGGAGGCGCTGCGGATGACCGAGGCGATCCTCGGGGCGAAACCCGCCTGACACGGATCAATTCGCCGGAGCGTCACCCGGCTTGCGCGAGACGGCGAAGCGGTATTTCCCGATGGCATCGACGAGGCCGCCGGCGAGCGCGTTCTGATAGGCCTCGTTCTCGATCAAGCGGGCCTCGTAAGGATGACTCATGAAGCCGCCTTCGAGCAGGATGGCGGGGTGGCGGACGCCGGAGAGCACGCTGAAGCGGGCGCGCTTGATTCCGCGGTCGAGCGTGTTGGTCCCGAGCCGCCGGAGGATCGAGCCGTGGACGGAGGTGGCGAGCGCGATGTTCGCGGAGTCGTGCTCGTTGCCGGCGCGGGTTTGCAAGTCGGCGGCTTTGAAATCGTGGTCATAGTGCGGCACGCCGGGCGGGGAGAGCGTGAACGTCTCGATGCCGCGGGCCGAGCTGCCGCCGGAATTGAAATGAATGCTGACGTAAATCGCGCGTTCCTTCACGGCGTTGGCGAATTCCACGCGCTCCTGAAGCGTGAGATACTCGTTCGTGTTCCGGGTCATCACCACCTTGAAGCCCTTCGCCTCCAGTTGTTTTTTCACCAGGCCGGCGAGCTTGAGATTATACATGGCCTCGGCACCGAAGGGGTTGGTGGCTCCGGGGTCCTTGCCGCCGTGGCCGGGGTCCAGCACCACCGTCCGGAAATCGCCGGCGTTCTGGATGAAATTCGGGCGCAACACCGGATCGATCAATTTCGCGAGGTCGATCCGCGAGACGTAAACTTTCTCCCCCACCGGCGCGATCGGATGGCTGAAGATGAATTTGACGTTGTTCATCAGGCACTCGTTGCCGCCGACCTTGAGCTTCATTTCGACCTTGGAATTCTCAAGGACCACCGAGGTGCCCGCACGGGTCATTTTGGCGAAGTTGTAAAAGCGCTTGATGCTCTCCACCGAGACATACTCGCGGCCCTCGATTTTCGTGGTATCCCAGCCGGTGGCCGGCGCGGCGGATCGCGCGGGTCCGGCCGCCATGACCAGGACCATCACGCACGCGAAGACCCGCCGCAAAAAGGCAGGCGCTCGTAAGAGGTGGTCCATTGAAGAGTAAGTCGGCACGGGTTTAGGCGGACCGTATCAATCCAGAACGCCGATGACAACCCGATTTGTCGGTCCCATTATACGGAAATCAGGGCGGTTGCCCGGAAATCAGCCATGGTCGATGTTCATTGGCGATTTAAGAAAATACTAAACATTGGCCTCCGTTTTGGCCGTTTCAGCCTGCCATGGAAACACTGATGACCCAATCCGCCCTCGTTGTCGACCACCTCGTCCTACGCACCGCCACCGAGGACGCCGAGATCGACCTCCTCCGCCAGGCCCTCAAC